>JBHEKR010000136.1:0-51002 GCA_041859365.1 Candidatus Hydrogenedentales bacterium | reverse complement strand
CCGCACCACCTGGGTCCGCGCGGAACAGGGCGGCACCCTCAGTTTCAACGTGAATCCGGGCGATATCGTGCAGAAGGGCGAAGTTCTCGCCACCAACTACAATATATTCGGCGACGAACGCCGCCAGCTCATCTCTCCCGGTGACGGCATCATTCTCGGCATGACCACCATGCCCGTGGTGAAGCCGGGGGACGCCGCTTTCCACATTGCCCTGGTGCCCCGCACAAAACTGAAGAAGATTCGCACCAAA
Source organism: Candidatus Hydrogenedentales bacterium (assembly GCA_041859365.1). GTDB lineage: Bacteria > Hydrogenedentota > Hydrogenedentia > Hydrogenedentales > JAEUWI01 > JAEUWI01. Next base: position 50,752 of record JBHEKR010000136.1, on the reverse strand, counting down.
ATAGAGGGAAGCTCCGATCAGGATCTGTTCAGCCGCGTTCACAGCGATCTGGCGACCAACGTACACCGCGTGTAAACCGTAACGGCGAATTCCGCAACGGTGTCCGCGCGAAACAAGCGCGGCGGCAGCGCGGGTGTAATTCGCTCGACGGCTTCGCGGCGATCAGACCTTGAACCGGCACACCAGCACCATGAGCCGCTCCGCGAGACTGGAAAGCTCAGCGGCGCTGGCTTGGACCTGCTCACCGCCCGAGCGAATCTCGCCAGCAGCCGTGTCCACGGACGCGATATCCCGCGCAATGCTCATGGAAGCCATCGCAGTCTGGGCCACGCGATCGTTGGCGTCTTCCACCCCGCCCGAGGCCTGCGCGATGTTAGCCGCCACCCCCCTGGTCACGGTGGCCTGCTCCTCAATTGCCGCGGCAATCGCCGTCACCAGGTGGCCCACCTCCTGCACGACGCCCGCGATTGTCTCGTTGTCGGCGATGGCCCTGCCGACGCTCGTCTGCACGCCGTTAATCCTCGCCCGAATGTCCTCGGTGGCTGCCGCCGTCTGCCGGGCCAGCTCTTTGATCTCGTTGGCCACCACGCCGAATCCCTTGCCTGCCGCCCCGGCCCGGGCCGCCTCTATGGTGGCGTTGAGGGCCAGTAGATTGGTCTGGAAAGAGATCTCGGTAATGGTCTCTGTCACTTTTCCTATCTCCCGTGCTGCAGCTCCGAGCTGCTGCATGAGCACGGAAGTCTGGGCTGCCTGGGTGGCGGCCTCGGCGCTGATCGAGCGCGCCTTATCGGAGTTTGAGGCGATCTCGCCGATGGTCGCGCTCATCTCCTCGGTAGCGCTTGTCACGGAGGATAGATTGCTCGAAGCCTCCGCCATGGTCACGACCACGCTGCTCGCATTGGCGCTGGACTGCTGCGCCGCCACCGCCACCCCCGTTGCTTTGTCGGAAAGCACTTTGACCTCGCTTGTAGTCTTACCGGAAACCACGGAAAGCTCAGCCGATGAGGACGCAAGCATTTTGACACCGCCGGTTACCTCGCGAAGCAACCCGCGCAGGTCCTCCGTCATCGTGTGCAGGGCCTCGGCAAGCTCGCCGACCTCATCGCGCCGATGGCGAAACGCCGTAGGCACCTCCCTGGAGAAGTCACCCTGGGCAAGTGTTCGAGTAAGAGCGACGCAATCCTTGATCGGGACCACGAAACCACGGGGAAGGATGAGTGCCGCCGGGATGATCAAAACCGTGATTAATCCGAGCAGAAGGGTCAGCCGCAAGAGCAGGCTGTTCAATACCCGATGGGCGCTCTCAAGCGAGATGTCCACCCCAAGCACGCCATCGAACGTACCGTCGGCAGCGTAGACGGGCGCGTAGGCGCTCAAGAAGGTGCCCCACTCATCCTGGTAGAATTCGTCCTCTACCACCGGGGACGAAAGGCCGCCCGCTACCCGTACCAGCAGCGGCGTTGCATCATCGTAAACATCGCCTAGAGAGGAGCGATCGGCTTCGCTCTCCTCCGCATCAGCGACGAAGGCCACCTGGCCCTCCGGGTCTTTCCGCGCAGTGTATACGAAACGGATGTCGGTGCTGTTGTCACGGACACTTCTAAGGGACGCGACTACGCGTGCGTATGACTCGGTGTCCTCGTCTTCCGGATTTCGCAGGTTCGCATGGTCATTCGAGGGAACGCTCAGGGCACCCAGTGCAGCGTAGTCACGAACCCGAGTCTTGATATTATCGATCAATTCAGCTCGGGTGTACTGGTACGATAGAAAGACCAGCAGCGCGGCTCCGACCAACCAGAACAGAACGAGTGCGCCCGTAATTCGCGTGCCTATACTCACAGGCCTCTCCGTTTCATCATCCCTGTTACAGGCGCTCTCCCGATTCATCGGACCTTTCCACCTGCACGCTCAACTCCTCTGGGAGCCAAGATCGGTGGGAAGTCCTGCTCGAGTCCCGCACGCAACGCAGCGGATCTCGCTGGCCGCCGGGTCAACGTGGCCATTTACGCGCCTTCACCCGACGGGGCATGATACACGAGCTCAGTGCCTTGTTCCAAATGGTATCGCAATGAAATCGCAAGGAAGCATCCGCCCCTTTCTCTAAAGCGACTGTGAACTTCACTGTGAGACGGGAGCCTTCTCCCCACCAAGCCCGAGGGAATGACTCAACCCCGAAAGCTAGTTCGCTGAAAGACCTGCCGGGGCGAGGCATTGTCGATGACGGAGAAAGGCGTGGAGTTCAGCATGCGGGTCGTCTGTTCGGCGGATCTACCCTGGTCTTCGAGGCTGAAGGATGACAACTCCGCCAGATCGTTCATGGAGCCCGTGACGCTTCGGCTGAAGGCCTTCGAGTAGCTGACGGTATCCGATTCCCTGTCGATCAGGCGCTTGTAGTGAAATTCGAAGCCGTCTTCGAGCAGGGCCGCGCGAAGCTGTGCGATCATGTTCGAGCGAAAGGCGGGCTCTCCCTTGATACCGCGCGCCGGGAAGACTATCGAATACAACGTGACGGTATTGGTGGAGAGAATGTACTCCGAGCGCCCCGCCTCAAAAAGGTGGGACGACCAGTCCGTGAAGGGATTGGCGCTGAGGGGCAGGGACTCTATGGGTCGTATGCCGATTCGTTTTGAGAGCTTGTCGGAGAGGCGGAGGATCATCAGGTTTTTTTCTCGGGAAATCCAGTGCGCATTGGGTGGTCGCAGCGGCTCCACTGTAGCCGATCAACACCCTCTCAATCGAGAAGCTGCCGACGCCCCGAAGCATGAGATCAATCGCTTGAAGCGGAGCCGCACGCTCGGCTATTGTCATCCCGATTTCGAGGAGTGATCAACTCCCTGCCGCACGACACGCCAAAGATCCGAGGGCAACCCGCCATGCAAACCATCTCTCTGAAGCGCACCATTCTGAACGATTACGCCGCCTTCCTCCTGACCATCACCGGCCCGATATTCCTGGTCCTCTCGATTGCGGGCGGAATCTTTGGCTTCCTGCCCGAAGTGAAGCGTCCCGGCAGCGTTCCGGTGACCCCGGATACCGCCCTGGCGGGTGCCGTGGTGTCCCTGGTATTGACGCTGTTCCTGCTCTTTTTCCTCTACCGACGAATTGCCCGGATCCGGCGAATCATACAGACCGGCGAGCGGGTCGAGGGCGGGATAACCAACATCTCCTTTTTCAAGGACCGAGGACGGGTGACCTTCCGCTACGTGCTCAATGGAGAGGTGGTTGAAGGGGGGGCCCCCATCATGAAAAACGCCACCACACTCCAACTGATTCCCGGCACGGTAGTGGAGCTTGCCCTCGATCCGGAGGACACCTCCAAGGCCATTGTGGTCGAGCTTTACGTCTAAACTCCGTCCGCTGGCTAATCCCTCGGAACTTCTTGCTGCGGAATCCGCATGGCGTAAAAAGACCGGTACACAAAGACCAGGGCCACAAGGAAGAAGACGACTGCGACAGCCAGGCGCACCACCAGGTCGAGCTCGATCGCCAGTTCGACCGCGAGCAGTCCGAAGAGCGTGGTGAATTTGATCATGGGGTTCATGGCCACCGAAGCCGTGTCCTTGAAAGGATCACCGACCGTATCCCCCACCACCGTGGCGTCGTGAAGTTCAGTGCCCTTCGCCTGCAGTTCCGTCTCCACCAGCTTCTTCGCATTGTCCCACGCGCCCCCGGCATTCGCCATAAAAATGGCCTGGTAAAGCCCAAAGATGGCGATGGAGATCAGGTAGCCGATGAAGAAATAGGGATCCAGGCACGCAAAGGCCAGGGTGGAAAAGAACACCACGACGAAAATATTGAACATGCCCTTCTGCGCATAGTGGGTGCAGATGGCCACCACCTTCTTCGAATCCTCCATGGAGGCCCGTCCCCCGCCCTCCTCCAGCTTGATGTGGTGCTTGATGAACTCCACCGCGCGGTAGGCCCCCGTGGCCACGGCCTGGGTGGTGGCCCCTGAAAACCAGTAAATGTTGGCGCCGCCGGTGATTAGCCCGAGCAGGAAGACCGGATTGAGTATCGAGAGCCCCACGGTCACATTGGCTTCGCCAAACTGGCCATTCAGCACCTGAATGATCGAAAAGATCAGCGTCGTGGCCCCCACCACAGCCGTGCCGATGAGTACGGGCTTCGCCGTGGCCTTGAAGGTATTCCCCGCGCCGTCGTTCTCCTCCAGAAACTGCTTCGCCACGTCGAAATTGGGCTGGAACCCAAAATCGCGCTGAAGTTCCTCCGAGATACCGGGCACATCTTCGATGGCCGAAAGCTCATAGACCGACTGGGCGTTGTCGGTCACCGGGCCATAGGAGTCCACCGCGATGGTCACCGGGCCCATGCCGAGGAAGCCGAACGCCACAAGGCCAAAGGAAAAAATCGCCGGGGCCGACATGATGGCGGCGAGACCACTCGTACTCACGCCATAAGCAATCGCCATGATTGCTACAATAGACATCCCCATCCAGTACGCGCTGAAGTTGCCGCAGACCAGACCGCTGATGATATTCAAGCTCGCGCCGCCTTCGCGGGAGGCCGATAGAATTTCCCGCACGTGCCGGGAGTTCGTCGAGGTGAATACCTTCACCAGCTCGGGAATGACGGCGCCCGCGACCGTGCCGCAGGTGATGATCGTCGCGAGCTTCCACCACAGGGTGCCATTGGCCAGATCGCCGATAAGCACGATGGAGAGGGCATAGGTCATGACGACGGAAACCAGCGAGGTCAGCCATACGAGCGATGACAACGGCAACTCAAAATCGAAGGAATCCGCGTGACCAAAGCGCGCCCGGGACCACAGCCCGTTGAGCCAGTAGGACGCCGCGCTGGTCACGACCATGCCGATGCGCATTACGAATATCCAGACCAGGAGCTGCACCTGCACTTCCGGCTCGGGAACGGCCAGCAGGATAAAGGTGATCAGCGCAACGCCTGTGACGCCATAGGTCTCGAAGCCGTCCGCCGTGGGCCCCACCGAATCGCCGGCATTGTCGCCAGTGCAATCCGCGATCACGCCGGGATTTCGGATATCGTCTTCCTTGATCTTGGACACGATCTTCATCAGGTCAGCGCCGATGTCGGCAATCTTCGTAAAGATGCCGCCCGCGATGCGGAGCGCCGCCGCGCCCAATGATTCGCCGATGGCAAAGCCGATGAAGCACGGCCCCGCCCAGTCGCTGGGGATGAACAGCAGGATCACGAGCATGAGCGCCAGTTCCACCGAGATGAGGAGCATGCCGATACTCATGCCCGCGCTCAGGGGAATTTCCATGCAGGGATAAGGCTTGCCCTTCAGGCTCGCAAAGGCCGTACGCGAATTGGCGAAGGTGTTGATCCTTATCCCAAACCAGGCCACGCAATAGGTGCCCAGAATGCCGATAATACTGAAGAAGACGATGACGGCCACTTTGGCCAGGGAGTAATGGAGCAAGAGGCCGAAGTACACCACGATAATGACCGCGATGAAGGCCCACAACACGGCCAGAAACTTGCCCTGCGTCACGAGATACGTCTTGCAGGTTTCGTAAATCAGCTCCGAAATTTCGAGCATGGACCTGTGTACGGGGAGACGTTGGATGCGAACCGATTGTGCCAGGCCGAAAAATGCCCCCGCGATGCAGATGAGCAGTCCAAAGAGGAGGAGACTGTGACCGCTGATCCCCACGAAAGTCACGCTGGACAAGTCGGGCATTTTCAGATCCGCCTCGCTCGCGCCCACCACTTGCGCCGGAAGCAGGAAGGTGAAGAGAAGAAGAAGCCAGGGGTACCCGCATCGGCAGTGATTTAAGAAGGGAAGCCAACCGCCTGATAGCTTCCCCGCGCCGGTTTCCCGATCCGCGTCTGCCTCTGCCTCTGCCAGCGATGCCATGTGATGTCCTCCCTGGAGTTCATACCCTGCCATGCAATGCACGGGCGGCGCGGGACAAGTCTCGCGACACCAACCTCGCCAGGCACCCGATCAGGGACTGGCAGGTACTACAGATTTACACCGTTCGAACATTTCTTGTACTTACTTATATACCTTAGCTGGCACAACGTCAAGGGGAGAGATTCAGCTCCAGTCTCCAGGCAAGTCAAAACGGAGCATTGGGCGGCCCCGTATTCAGCGTTTCTCGATGCGGTACAGGTTGCCCTCGGTGCGCAGGAAGACGGCCGGGCCACTCAGGGCCAGGGAGGCGTAGGTCTTTTCCGGCAACACATTCTCGGCGATCTTCTGGAAGGACTTGCCCGCCTGAACCACGTGCGTCGTGCCCTCTTCGTTCGTTACGTAGATTCGGCCTTCGCCTTCGACGAGGGAGGCGGAGTAACGTCCGCCGATATCTTCACGCCAGTGCAGCGTCCCGGTAGCCACGTCCACACAGGACATTTCGCCCCGATCGCTAACGAAGTAGAGTTCATCGCCCAGGGCCAGCATGGAGGGCGTGTGGGGTGCCCCCTCGTCCATGCGCCAGGCCAGATGCGACGCCGTCACGTCGCCCTCGCCCCCCACCCGGATCGCGAGCACGCTGCAGGGATTGATAAAGCCCGTGGCCACAAACACCAGCCCGTGGGACAGCACGGGACGGGGCACGACGGAAAAACCCTCGCCGTAGTTCAACCGCCAGACCTCGGCGCCATCCTCCAGGTCGTAAGCGCCGACGAAGCCGCTTCCGGGAATGACCGCGCACTTCCGGCCGCCATCGTCGATCACCAGCGGCGTGCTGAAGGAGAATTTCTTCGAAGCGTCCGTCGTGCGCGATGTCTTCCAAAGTACCTTGCCCGTGTTTTGGTCAAGCGCCACCACGAAAGGATTCTGGGTGTCGTCGCAACTGTAGATCAGCTTGCCGCCGTAAAGCGCAGGAGAGCCGCCATTACCGTGGGGCGTGTCATAGGCCAGTTCCGTCTGCTTCCAGAGCACCTTGCCCTCCGTGTCGAGGCAAGCCGTGCCCATGGGGCCGAAGTGAACGTAGACCTTGCCCTCCGCCACGATAGGCGTGGGGCTGGCAAAGCTGTTCTTCGGCTGCTTCTGCACCGGGCCCGACCAGGGGAAGACTTCCACATCCCACACGATAGCGCCCGTTTCCCCATCCACGCGAAGGGCCCGCAGCGACGTGGGCTTCTCTTCCGTGTCGAGCAGCGCCGTGGTGAGGTAGACTCCGCCCTGATAGACGACCGGCGAGGACCACCCGATACCGGGGATGGCCCGCTTCCACGCGATATTCTTATCCGGGCTCCACTCCACGGGCGGCGTGGCGCCCTCGGCAATACCCTGGGCCGTCGGCCCGCGGAACTCCGGCCAGTCCGGCAATTCCAGCCCGCTCGCCCCGAGCGAGAGCAGACACACCACCACAGCAAAAATCACTTGACGACTCACGGCTGACCCTTTCATGACTGAAGCCCCCTCAATATCGCAGATTTCACAACACCATGCAACCCACTCGGATAGGGCAATCGCATTAAAACTATAGAGTTTGCGGAGATATGGAGCGGGGGCTTTCCAGCCCCCGGCCCGCGCAACGCTGTTTCGCGGGCGATGCGGCGATTTTTATCGCATGGTAAACCCCACGAAATAGGGGGCCGGAATGCCCCCTCTCCATACTTTTGCCAACTTTCTAATTGATTCCAAAGACTTTTTTAATGCGATTGCCCTGCCCACTCAGATTGAATTGCACACCACGATAGCCCCGTGATCTATACTGGCAAGCACTGACCGTGCGGCCCGCCGGGGGAACGGCGGACGGACGACGCGAAACAGGTTCGACGGCTCGCGGAGCAACGCCTGAGCCATGGAAGGAATGAAGCCATGATCCGCCCCTTTGCCCTTATCCTTTGCACCCTCCTGCCCCTCGCAGCCCTGGCCGGTCCAGCAGGAAACACGGGCGACCCACTGGCGGGCCTGGCCCAACTGAAAATCGGCCAGAGCATGCGCGCCTCCTCCACCGACCCCAACCTGGAATCGGGCAACGGCGACGCGCGGCCCATCGAGCCCCGTGCAACCCTCGTCCTGGCCGATCTCACCGGGCCCGGCGTCATCACCCACTTCTGGAATACCATCGCCGCCACCGACCACGGCTATTCCCGCCTCCTCGTATTGCGCATGTACTGGGACGGCGAAGAGAGCCCTTCGGTCGAGTGCCCCATCGGCGACTTCTTCGGCATCGGTCACGGCGTGGACCAGCCTTTCACTTCCACGCCCATCAGCGTCAGTTCCGAGGGCCGCGCACGCAATTGTTACTGGCCCATGCCCTTCGGCAAGTCCGCGAAGATCACCGTGACCAACGAAGGCGCGGGCAAGATTCACGCCTTCTACTACTACGTCGACTGGACCAAAGTGCCAAGCCTTCCCGCGGACACAGCCTATTTCCACGCCATGTATCGACAGGAATTCCCCGCCACCATGGGCAAGAACTATCTCATTGCCGATATCGAGGGACGAGGACACTACGTGGGCACCATCCTCAGCGTGCGCCAGTTGACCCCGAGCTGGTTCGGCGAGGGCGATGATTTCTTCTACATCGACGGCGAGGCCACCCCGCGCCTCACCGGCACCGGCACCGAGGACTACTTCTGCGACGCCTGGGGCTTCCGCCAGTTCAGCTACCCCTACTACGGCGTGCCCCTCTACAGCAGCATGGACGCCTTCGCCCTCACCACCGCCTACCGCTGGCACATCACCGACCCCGTCATCTTCGAAAAATCCCTGCGCATGGAAATCGAGCACAAGGGCGTCTCCTTCAACGAGGACGGCACCCTCAAGTCCGGCTTCGAGGAACGGCCCGACGATTTCTCCTCCGTCGCCCTCTGGTACCAGACCGAGCCGCACAAGGCCTACCCCGCCCTGCCCCCGGCCAAAGACCGCCTCTACCATGACTGGACCAAACTCGTCGAAGTGGATCAGGCCCTCGACCGCGTCACCGCCACCGAAGGACCCATCACCCGCCAGGAAGGCGCCCAGTGGACCGGCGGCGGACAAGTATTCTGGCAGCCCGCACAGGAAGGCCAGACCCTGAACGTACCCATCGAAATCGCCGAAGAAGGCGACCACGAACTCCTCCTACTCATGACCCGCTCCTTCGACTACGGCAACTACGAAGTCCAGATCGACGGCAAACCCCTCGGCGCCCCCCTCGACCTCTACACGCCCAACGTCACCACCAAAGAGTTCGCCTTCCGCACCGGAACCCTCAGCAAAGGCCCCCACACCCTCAGCTTCCTCAGCCGCGGGAAAAAACCCGAAAGCACCGGCCACTATTTTGGACTGGACGGCTACCTGTTGAATGTGCTGAAGTAAGAGCCTGAACAATAAAGCGAAGATTCGAGCGCCCCCGGCGCTACCGGGGGCCCTTCACTTCAGGGCAATATCCGCAGAATACGAGCGTGCCACCGCAATTCGGACACGTCTGGGCACAAGCGAGAAAATCACGGCTGGTTCGGGATGGCTGTACTTGCTGGCTGTTCCTGTTCTTCACCGGGGGACGCGGCGGTTTCTTTCCCATAGTGCTCCATCAAATACGCCGTATTGAAATGAAACAGGGCGTACGCTTCGCTCAACATCGGGGAATTCTCTTGCGCGTATACAGCATCCACTTTGTCCGAGAACCGCTTCAGCGCTTCCAGAACCCCTTCCGTTTCGCCAGATTCGTGGCGGCCCACCGCATCCTCCAGCAGCGCGCGTAACTCCTCACGATATGGTCCGTCTTCCAACCAGCCCTGCTCGACAGAGGTGTCGAAATACTTCCTCAGCGCAGGGAGCTCGACAGTTTCCAGACCCGGCCCTATGGTTGTGCCATGCGCGGAGTCAGTCAGAATGCTTGATCGCATCGAGCACAATCGATCAATTGACACGACAGGTTCCTGATCGCAAAATAGACTACTTCCATCTCCCCCGACCCAACACGGCATTGGTGACGGAAGCCCGAGGCTTTCCAGTCGCAGAGTGCCGGAGGCGCGCAGCGCATCGGCGGGTAGATTCCCCGTATATCGCGTCCAAGTCCACAATCGCTTGCCCCAGTCCCTTGAAAGTTCCCGTCCGTGCCACTCGCCCGCCTCCAAGCGACGGGTCGTCCCTGGACTGCCCGGCTCGCCGAGGTTGTCTGGATCATCCAGATCGCTGTATGTTTCCACCGTCACCCGCTTCAGATTTCGCACTGAGGTCGGCCGCAGCACCGCCATATAGCGGTATTGTAGTCGCCCATCGCCCAAAGAAAGAACGTCTGCGGCTACGGTCACATCGATATTAGAGCAAGGAATCCAATGCGCATCGACCCAAATATCCTCCTCGTCCTTGAATCGGAAATCATACCTCCCCTTCGATACATCGAAGGAGGCCGTTGCTCCCGAATCCCGAAACACATACTGGGTAGTCTCGACGTCCCTCACTTCGATGTCCCGCGAAGTATCTCCCAGATCTGTACTATATTCTGGCTTTGTCAGCGGCCTGCGCTCGGCTAAGGTTAACATTGGGGATACCAACGCGGCTACGACAACCATGATTGTGCGTGATAATCTCATTACGGACCTTACCTGTTCTGATATGGCGGCTGCGCATGCCAGTGCCCATCATCTTGGTGATTAACTTCACTCGTTCCCAAGCTCCGCTTGGGAATGCAGTCCCCGGAGCTCCGCTCCGCAACCCCGCGTGACCAATCCAATCCCAAACACCTCGATCGGCCCCTCCCCGTCAACAAAATTGCTTGCGGTCGAATAGCGAGCGAATTTATTCATCAGTCGATTTTCCATTTGGAAAAAATACCTGTACCATCCATCCAGGCCAAAGTTCTGGCTTCCAGTCATGTCAGGAATGAAGGTGAGATCCGTCCCTGGTATGTGAAATCCATAAGCGTAGTGGTGGCGAGATCCAGCGGCTACATTCCCCGTCCCCTTCATCTCCTGCGCCCCGTTGCCCTGATTCATGAAGATGCCCTCCCGTGACCGCCAGAGTTCCCCTCACGAAAACATTGTACTTAATCCTGTTGCGATGCTATCACGTCGCCATCACGCCGTCAATTACATTCGCCCACCGGTCTACGGGTGGGAAAGGGGGCAGAGTTCTTGGTATACTGAAAACCCACCCCATTGACCGACCCCTTTACCCGAATGGATCCCCATGACTGCCCTACCCCCCTGCCCGAAATGCTCCTCCGAATACACCTATGAAGACGGCAGTCTCTACATCTGCCCCGAGTGTGCCCATGAGTGGCCTCTGGCGGCAGCGGATGATTCCGCGGAACCCGGCGAAAAGGTCTATCGTGATTCGGCGGGCAATGTGCTGCAGGACGGCGACACCGTCACGGTGATCAAGGACCTGAAGCTGAAGGGCTCGGGCGGAACGGTCAAGATCGGCACGAAAGTGAAGAACATTCGCCTGGTGGATGGCGACCACGACATCGACTGCAAGATCGACGGCTTCGGCGCCATGAGCCTGAAGTCGGAATTCGTGCGGAAGAGCTGATGCGCGGAGATTCACGCTTTCTCGCGGAAGGACTACTCGCTGCGCTGGGGGAAAAACCGACTCGCGAAAGCACCCACGAGGAAGATCGTCAATGTGCCGATCACGGTGGCCAGGTTCGCGTGGAAGGGACTGCGTAACACGGCCAGGCTCTCGGGCCACTGGTCCACCGAAGGCAACGTCATCCACACGATGACGAGCAGGCCCACAATAACCCCGATCACCGCCCTGGCGTTGTTGGACCGACGCGAGGCGAAGCCCAGCAGGAAGAGCCCGAGCATCCCGCCCGCGAATATCCCCGATATGAGCCACCATGCGTCGAGCATGCTATTCACCCGAATCAGCAGCAGGGCCACCGTCGTCCCCATCGCCCCCCAGAGCAGCGTCGCGCCATGGAGCACGCGCATGGATTGCTTCTCTGTGGCATGAGGATTGATGAAGCGCGCGTAGATGTCCTTCAGTATGACCGTCGCCGAGCAATTCAGGCTCGTGTCGATGCTGCTCATGGCCGCGGCAAGCAGGGCCGCCACGAGGAGACCAACAAGGCCCACGGGGAGTCCGTTGATGATAAAGTGCGGGAATACTTTGTCACCGATATCGGCGGGGGTCAGCGCGGACGCCGCCTGTGCGATGGCGGCCTGCTGCGTGGCGTCGGCGGAAGGCAGATCAATGCCCAGCCGTGTGGCCGCCACCTGCGTGCGCACCTGCTCCAGCATCTCGGGATGAACCTCGTAGTACGCGAAGAGCGAGGTGCCGATTGCAAAAAACATGAAGGATGCGGGGACATAGAGCAATGCCATGGCCCACACGGCCCGCGCCGCGGAGCGTTGCGACCGCGCGACGTGATAGCGTTGGACCTGATCCTGATCAATGCCGAAATTGTTCAGGTTAATCGCTACGCCATAGGCAAAGACGACCCAGACCGTGGAATCGCTGATGGAAGGGCCCCAACTCCCCAGACTGAGCTTGCCGTGCTCCCGGGCGATGGTCAAGATCTGTCCGGGCCCCTCGGGCATACCGGTGACCAGAAGAAACAGCGCGGCCGCCGCACCAAACAGCAGCACGGCGCTCTGCACCACATCGGTCCACACCACCGCTTCGATGCCGCCCAGCAGCGTGTAGAAAGTGACGATGGCCCCGGTGACAATAATGGTCGTGGACATGTCCCAGCCGAGGAGCGATTTCAACACGAGGGCGACGCCGAGCAGAATGGCCCCGATGCGCGCCACCTGATTGAGCACGTAGCACAGCATCGTATAGGTGCGCGCCCAGGGACCGAATCGGGCTTCCAGATGGGTGTACGCGGATATCTCGCCCGTGTTCCGGTAGAAGGGAATGAAGTAACGCGAAGCAAAGAAAGCCGCCACCGGCAGGGTCAGGCTGAAGACGAAGGGATTCCAGTTCCCTCCATAGGATTTGCCGGGTACGCCGAGGAAGGTCATGCTGGAGAGGTAGGTGCCGAACAATGAAAAGGCCACCGCCCAGCCGGGAACGCGCCCGCCCGCGGAAGTAAACTGGGCCACGGTCTTGCTGTTGCGGACAAAATAGGACCCCACGGCGGACACGGTGCCGATGTAAAGAACCAAAACAACCACATCGACCCAGGGCAATTCCTTCATATTCAGGTTCCCTTGTTCCGGGCCAAGGCCCTATTCCGCCAGGGTTCGTTCGAGGTGCGCGCGCAAAAGCGACGACGCGAGGGCACCATCGCCGCGCCGAAAAGCCTCCGCAATGAGGTGATGCTCGCGGATGGACATGGCCGCGTTCTCTTTTGGGTTCGGCGCGACCTGGGTCGATGCCGCAAAATAGCCCGACAGCACCTGATGCATTCCCGCGATGAGGGGGTTCCCCGTCATCTCCAGGATCAGGCGATGGAAGGCCAGATCGATTTCATCGGCCTCGGGCGTGTGGCCGGCCTCCCCCGCAATGGCCTCGAAGGTATCCGCCAGCTCCCCCAGCCGCGACAGTTGCGCCTCCGTCGCGTGGCTCACCGCCAGATCCACGGCGCCCACCTCCAGCACGTAGCGCAATTGCGCCAGGCGCATGAACTCCCCCTCTTTGCCGTCGCGACCATACAGCGGCACCCAGCGCGACATGAGATGGACGGGGTCTGGCCGACTCACGAGCAGCCCTTTTTTCTGCCGACTCTCCAATATGCCCAGGGAGCGAAGCTGGCTCAGCGCCTCCCGCGCGATGCTCCGCGAGACGTCATAGTGCGCTTCCACCTGATCGCCCGTCATGAAGAACTCGCCCTCGCTCAAATCGGAGGCCACGATGTCCTCATGAATCCTCAGGGCCAGGCGATTGGCGAGGCTATCGGTCTGTGGGGCGGGTCGTTCCATGGGAAAAAGTTAGCAATAATCTCTTGAAATTGCAAGCAAGTCGTTATAAACTGCCGATACGTCCAATTAAGTCATATTTAATTCCAGTACGCAGTTCAGCCCGCAGGAGAGCAGCCATGGCAAAGACCCGCATCACCGGTATCATTCCCGCTCGCTACGGATCCACCCGACTGCCCGGCAAGCCCCTGCGGGCCATTCTGGACAAGTCCATGATCCAGCACGTCTACGAACGCTGCGCGAAGGCCGAAAGCATCGACGATCTCGTGGTCGCCACCGACGACGAACGCATCCTTGACGCCGTCCTCGCCTTCGGCGGCAAGGCGGTGATGACCCGGCCCGATCACCCCAGTGGCACGGATCGCCTGGCGGAAGTGGCGGAGTCCCTCGGCGCGGATATCGTCGTCAACATCCAGGGCGACCAGCCCTTCTTCAATCCCGACATGATCGATGAGGTAGTCGCGCCGCTCGTGGCCGATCCCACGCTGGAGGTCTCCACGCTCATGTACCCCATCGAGCGCGAGGACGACCTCCACGACACCGGCGTGGTCAAGGTGGTCACCAACCTGCTGGGCGATGCCCTGTACTTCTCTCGATCCCTCATCCCCTTCCCACGCCAGCAAGTCGCTCACAAGGTCTACGAGCACGTGGGGCTCTACGCCTACCGCAAGACCTCCCTCATGCGCCTGGCCAAGCTTCCCATGACTACCTTGGAAGCGGTTGAGTCGCTGGAGCAGTTGCGCTGGCTGGAACACGGTGTGCGCATCCGCGTCATCGAATCCCAGTGCCCCGATCAGGCCTTCAGCGGTTTCAGCGTGGACACCCCCGAAGATCTCGCCCGCGCCGAAGCCATGCTGCGCGAACACCTGAAGAACGGATAAACCCGACCATGTCCATCGAAGCCAACACCCTCGACGAACTCAGCCAGCAGCTTTCTCCCCTCGCATCGGAGCGCGTTGATCGCGCCGTAGATCATATGGTCGCGGCCAAAGAACGCGGCGGCAAGATCGTGGTCGTCACCGGCAGTGGTCCGAACATCCACGAAGGTGTCACCACGCTCATCGCCGAGCTTATGCACCAGGGCGTGGTCGATGGCGTGTCCACGAGCTCCGCCGTGGTCTCTCACGAAATGGGCGGCACCCTCGACAAGGTAAAGCGCTGTAACGGCGTGGCCCTCGGCCTGGACCCCGACGCACTCCCCCGAGGCGGCGACTTCGAGCTAACGCTCATGAGCCCCGAAACCGAAGCGGAACTCAGCGGCCACCTGGCTCTTGATCGCGATCTCATGGCGCGCCTCGAAAGCGCAGAGGGCAGGACCATCATCAAGGCCGCGGGCAACCTCGGCTACCCCATGGGCCTCTGGATCGAGCGGCTCTCCGAAGAGATCGGCACCCTCGCGCGCATCCACGGAAAAACCTTCGAGGAAGTCGCCGGACTCGGCGCCGACTCGCGCACCATGATCGGCGCGGGCGCGCGCCTGGGCCTCCCCGTCCTGGTCACCATTCCCCAGCTCATCGGCGGTGGAGCGACCGGCCTCTCCATCGGGGACAGTATCAGCATCACAGAGCGCGCCTCTCGCCTGGCCCACATGCTATCCAGCGCCGATGTCATCATCGAATCCGCCGTCGCCCTCACCCAGGAAATCCACGATGGCCCCTTCGAGTGCTACACCGGCCACGGCCTCTGGTCCGCCTGGGAAGGCCGCTACCATTACTCCCTCGAAGGTAAAACCCTCGTCCGCATGGACCTAGACCCCGCCCTCGAAACCGTCTACCAGGCCGAACAGGGCAACAGCGCCGTCCAGCAGGCGATCGCCGACGGCCTGCCCAAAACCAAGACCTTCAAAGTCCCCTTCCGCATGGAAATGTCCGGCTTCGCCCGCCACGAAGGCAGCATCCCCATCACCGGCGACATCGGCCTCATCTGGCCCGTCCTCGCCCTTCGCCTCGCAAAGCGCCTGAACCTCGATCTCGGCTTTCTCTCCTACCCCCAGCAGACAGCCCAGGGCCAGGCCATGCGCGAAGACATCGTGCGCAATATCAAGCCCATCAGCCGAAAGAAATGCTGGATGCATTGCGGGGGTAGGTGGCAGTCTATATCGTGCTCCTGAAGCCTGAAAAGTGCTAATCTCTACCCGCCAGAGAACTATACGCGAGGAGTAGATCATGTCCAGGAGCATCCTTCTAAACACTCAGACCAAAAACTATTTGGATCTGATTGGAAACGGGCGCATCTATCGGGTACCGCCTTACCAGCGCGACTACTCTTGGGAGGTCGATCAGTGGGAGGACCTTTGGAATGACGTTCTGGACATGAAGGCCGACCCTGGGGAGCGCCACTATATGGGGGCCTTGGTCGTTGAGGGAAAGAGCGACCGGGAGTTCGGGATCATAGACGGGCAGCAGCGCCTGGCGACGTTGAGTATCATCGCGCTGGCCGTGCTTGCTCATTTGAACGAACTCGCACGAGCGGGCAAGGAGCCGGAGGAAAATCGGGAGAGATCGGTTGAACTGCGGAAACGTTTCATTGGCGACAAAGACCCTGCTTCACTGATCGAAAGCAGCAAATTGTTTCTGAATGAAAACGACGATGGGTTTTATCAGGACTACCTGGTACAACTTCGCACACCAAACAACCCACGAGGTTTGTCCCGTTCGAACAGCCAGCTTTGGAAGTGTTTCCGGTTCTACGTCGACGCGATAAGCAGAGAGCCGGGCCTCGCGGAGTCAGGTCAGGAACTGGCGCACCTGCTGAGCGAAACCATCGCGCGCCAGTTGCTTTTCATCCTGATCACCGTGGACGACGAACTCAATGCCTACACCGTATTCGAAACACTGAACGCGCGCGGCCTGGAGCTGTCGGCAACCGATCTCCTGAAGAATTATCTTTTCTCACGGGTAAAGGCAAGCAATGACTTGACGGCACTCCAACGCCGGTGGAAGGCACTTGTGAGCACCGTTCGCCAGGAGCGCTTTCCGGAATTTCTGCGCTATCACCTGCTCTGCGAGCAGCCTAGGATTCGGACGCAGCGACTATTCAAAATCGTGCGTGATCGGGTAACCCGTCCAGAGGAAGTCTTCGCCCTGATGGACGGCCTGGAGCAACGGGCGGAACTCTTCGCGGCGCTCAGTGATCCGGGTCACGAATATTGGATTGACTTCCCCAATTGCCGTCCCCACATCCAGGAAATGCAGCTCTTTCGAGTGCGTCAGTTGACGCCCGTGCTCTTCGCGGCTTGGGAAACCCTTTCTCGCGACGACTTCGCACGGGTCTTGAAGATGCTTGCGCGCCTGACCTTCAGACATACGGTAGTAACGGGACTCAACACGAACGAGTTGGAGCCCGTCAGCCACGCGGGAGCGAAGGCCCTGCTCGACGGGGATGTCAAATCCCCCGCCCAGCTTTTCGACCGCTTGCGGCCCATTTATGTAGAAAAAGATCGTTTCATCCAGGCCTTTGCCGAGCTCGAAGTTTCAACGCGGGGACAGAAGAAGAAACTGGCCAAGTACATTCTTTGCGCCTTGGAACGGGACGCTTCAGGACGACCCTGCGACTACCAGACGGACCCCGGCACGATCGAGCACATTTTACCCGAGAATCCGGGAGCGGAGTGGGACGCTTCATTCTCCCAGGATCGACAGGAAAAGTTTGTGTATCGACTTGGCAATCTGGCGCTCTTGGAGGCAACTGCGAATCGAAATGTCGGTAATGGCGGCTACGAAACAAAAGTCCAAGCCTATGCAAGAAGTAACTACGACTCGACCAAGTCTATCGCTTCAATTGCCCTCGAGGAATGGACACCGGAATTGCTGCATGAACGACAGCGCCGGATGGCGTCGCGCGCAGAGCACCTGTGGCGTTCTGACTTCGCCGATTAGTCTGTCCCGCGTGAACTCGTTGAATTCCATTCCCACGCGTCTTATCATGTCCCTGCGGCGGGCGATTCCCCCTTGCGCCCGCCCTGACTGAGAGAGCACCTACCTGGGAACCCGTGCCATGTCTTCGCTGTACCGCATCCCCCGCTATGCCCTGTCCCTTTTTCTCGCTATCCCCGTTCTCGCGCTGGATACCCATTGGGAGTTCAAGCCGCCCCTGGGCCAGGCGGATGCTTCGCCCGCCATTGCCGATCTGAATGGAGATGGCGTGAACGACGTCGTCGTCACCACATCGGCGGGCAGCATTATCGCCATTGACCACCAGGGCCGCCAAATCTGGATGCGGGGCGTTCAGATCCCCATCAGCATCGCGCCGACAGCGGTAAACCTGCTGGAGGACGAGACGCCGGAAGTCCTGGCGGTAAACCAGTCGGGCCAGCTCTTCTGCATGGCGGGGCGCAACGGCGATCCCATCTGGGACTACAGCCTGCCCGGCAAGATCGCCTGGGGTATGACGGCGCTCTCGGTCCATGATCTGGATGGCGACGGGGCACTGGAAATCATCGTGGCGGACGACGCGGGGCATGTAGTCTGCCTGTCGCACGAAGGGGAAAAGGTTTGGCAATACGACGGCGACCATGGCCACGGCATGTGCCCGGCGGTCGGCCTCATCGGCGACAGTAAAAACCCGGTCATCGTGATGGCGGGGCCGAAGACGGCGATGTTGTGCTTGGATTCGAAGGGGAAACTGCTCTGGAAAGTCGAAGGGGTCAACGGGGCGAGCCCCGTTATCGCCGATCTCGACGGCGACGGCAGGAACGAGATCGTGGGCGCGATGGACAATGCCCTCCTCGCGGTGGACGCAAAGGGGAAGGTGCTGTGGAAACTGGCGACGCCGCGCACAATAGACAGCTCCATTGCGGTGGCGGATGCGGATGAAGACGGCGTCAACGAGATCTATGCCGTGGACCTCGGGGGCCAGGTGGTCTGTGCAAACCCGGACGGAAAACAACTCTGGACGGCCGACATCCGGGAGCGCTCACGCCGCTCGCCCACGGTGGGCGATGTGGACGGCGACGGCAAGCTGGAGGTGGTGGTCGCGGGTTACAGCGGCGAACTCTTTCTCTATACGGGCAACGGCGACTTGAAAGAGTCCCACCCCATGCCCCAGAGCACCAACGCCTCTCCAACCATCGCCGATCTGAAGGGCGACGGCACGCCCTCGGTGGTGTACATCACCGCGACGGGCTCAGTCATCGCCTACGGCTGGCCCGAGGCCAAACCCGACGCCAAAGTGCAGTGGCCGGAGTACCGTTTCAGCAGCCAGCGCGGCGGCGAATATCTCCCGCCCCGTGCCCATTCACCCGTGAAGATAGCCCACATCGATTTTGGCGATCTCTATGTTGGCCCCAATGCCGTTTCCCTGCGCGTGGAAAACCCGGAGCAGGCGGAGCTCCATGTAATCGTTCAGGTGGAACGTACGGGCGAAAAGACAAAGCACACGGATGTCGTGTCGCGGGATGCGATGGTTTCCGTGCAAGCCGACTACCTCATTGGCGCAGGCGCCCCTGCCGAGGTCACCATTCGCGCAACGGTCGTGCAGGGCGAGGTCACGGTGGCCCACCGCGCCTTTTCGGCCTACGTCGTGCCCTTCCGTAAGGAAGTGGATGACCTGACCCGGCTCATCCAAACCGTACAAAACAATGCCGGTCAACTGCCAAAGGCTTTCGCGTTGCTTGGAGAAGCCGCCGCCGCCCAGGGACGCCTCGCGGACTACAGCACGCGGGCCGCTGTAGCCGGGACATTGACGGAAGTGGCGCAGCGCGAACTTCGCGACAGCCTTCGTGGCGACCTTTCGCGTTTCAAAGCGTTGAAGACCCTCTCGGACAACGCCCTCGCGAGCAGGGCCCAGGGCGCGTGGCCCATTCAGCTTGCCGCAGCCAACCCGTGGGCGCCCTTCGGCGGCACCGACGAAGTTTTGGAATCCCGCACGGCCGAGACGCAGGTAACCATCGAAGCCTTCCAGGGCGAGACGGAGAATGCCGCGCTCAACGCTTTCAACTGGTCGTCCGAGGCGCAGGTGGTTCGTGTGGAACTGGACGATATCGTGCGCGACGGTGCCGACGCCGCGACCGGCCTGCCCTGGCATGAGGTGGTCACGCTGCATGAGGTCGTGGCCGTGCCCGCCCAGACGCTGGATAAGTCGGCGGACGCCTTGCCGGTGATGAACCAGGGCCAGGTGCTGACCCTGCCCGGCTGGGATGCCCGCCAGGTCTGGCTGACGGTGAACACGAGCAAGCTGGAGCCCGGCACGTGGAAGAGCGTGGTGCGCCTGCGCACGCTGGAGGTGGAAACCCAGTCCTTCGACCTGCCGCTGACCATCGAGGTATCGCCGGTAAAGTTGGCCGACACGAGCGTGCTCAGGCACTGCAACTGGGGCTACGTGGCCGGCTCGCGCCTGAAGCACCACGAACCCCAGGCCATCGCCGATCGCGTGGCTCATGGCAACAACGTATTCGTGAGCACTTTTCTGCCCCGTGCCACCTACGACGCGGAGGGCAACCTCACGGGCGAGATCGACTACACCGCCCACGACGAGTACATGGCCAAGTACGCTCCCCATGGCCTGATTCTCTTTCAGAACTACAACCCCATCACCACCACCGCGCCAATGGACAGCGAAGCCTACAAGAAGGCCTACGTCCACTATGTCCGTGAATGGGTCAAGCACCTGGCGACCCTCGGTGTGGGCTACGACGGCTTCGCCATGTACCCCATCGACGAGCCGGGCCTGACCGATGGCCTGGTGAAGATGTATCTGCACAACGCGAAGCTCACCCGCGAGGCCGACCCGAAAATCCTCATGTACACCGATCCCGTCGCACGCATAACGGAAGAAGAACTCCGTGAGATGCTGCCCTGGGTCGATATCTGGTGCCCGAACCGCGTCGGCTTCCTGCTTGACGTGGGCGCGGAGAAACTGAAGATCATGCAGGAAGACCCCGGCGCGATTCTTTGGAACTATGAGTGCCTCGGCAACGCCAAGCACCAGTCGCCCCTGGGCTACTACCGCGCCCAGGCCTGGCTCGCCTGGCACCACAACCTCACGGGTATCGGCTTCTGGTCCTACTGCACCTCCAGCGCCGACCCCTGGTACCGCCCCGTGGACACCCTGGACTACCTGATGATTTATCAGGGCGACGGTCCCGTCTCCAGCAAGCGCTGGGAGGCCGTGCGCGATGGTGTGGAGGACTATGCGATGCTCCACGCGATGCGGGAGGCGGTGAAGGCGGCCAGAGCCCGTGGCGGCGCTCCGGAGGCGGTTAAGGAGGCCGAGGCGCTGCTGGACGGTGGTGCCACCGCCATTGCCCAGTTCTGCGGACTCGACGAACACGGCACCGAGCCCGGCAAAGGCGGTCCGGCGGGCGCACGGAAACTGGCCGATCAACGCTTCCAGGCGATTCAGGCAATACGGCGGGAGATTGGGCGGCTCATGCCCCTCCTTGCCCCCTGAGGACAGCCTGACAGCAACAACAACGCCCTTGTGAAGCCCGGTTGGTTTCGCAAGGGCGATTTTATGTTTTTCTGTGGCGGTTTATGGCTGTTAGCGATTCTTGCCGCATTCCTGATCGACAATCCAGACTTTGGTCGTGCCGAGACGACCAAGGAAATTGCGATGAGGTACGTGAAGCGTATTCGCCACCCGATAACCCTTGAAGCGGGTAAGCCAGAACATCTGGCAAAATGAATGGGTCTTCAATTGCCCCGCTTTAATGAAGTCTTTTGTCTCAAATAGTGCCATGATGTGGTCTCTCCCGGATTGGTCTTACCCCTGAATTATACCGGTTTATCACGAATGCGCAACTTGGTCCTGGCCCCGCAACAAAAAAACAACACAGAAGCAATTAACCAAGAATTAATTTTCCAATGAATAACTTTCTGGTTGTTCTTTTCAAACCGACGTATCTCAAATAATTCCAGACACAAGGCATCATTTTCCAAGTACCCCGTACTTCCGCGCTTCAAAAACAGCCCCGTTCCCTGTAAATTCTTAATTCATAATTCACAATTCTCAACTTCCCGCAAGGGCGCGCTTGTGCTTCTCAGCGTAGATGTGGAGCACGGCAATATCGGCCGCGCGTACGCCGGAGATCCGGCTCGCCTGGCCGAAGCTCACTGGCCGAATCGCCTTCAGCCGATCCTTGCACTCCCGGGGTATGCCCGGAATTGCCTCGTAGTCCAGGGTCTCGGGAATAATGCAGTGTTCGGCTTTTTTGAAGCGGTCAATATCCCGTTGCTGTCGGTCGATGTAGCCTTGATACTTCGCACGAATCTCCACCTGTTCTTTCGCCTCGAAATCGAGGAGGGGGGGCGGCGGACACAGTTGATAGAGCGCTTCCAGGGTCATGTCGGGACGGCGCAGCAGTTGTACTGCCGGGGTGGAGCGCTCGATAGGCGCCCCACCACACGCTGCGAGTACTTGATTCACTTCCACCGAGGGCTCTACGAAGAGTTTCTCAAGCCGCTGCATTTCCTCGGAGACTTTCAATTCCCGCGACCGCATCCTATTGACCACTTCGTCGTTGCCAAAACCGTAGTGGGCCAGGCGAACATCGGCATTGTCCTGACGCAGATGAAGGCGATACTCTGCACGCGAGGTGAACAGGCGATAGGGTTCGATGAGGCCACGGGTCACGATGTCGTCCACGAGCACACCGATGTAACCTTCATCTCGACCGATGAATAGCGGCGCTTCCCCTTGCAGAAAACGAGATACATTCATCGCGGCGTAAAGCCCCTGCGCGGCCGCTTCTTCGTAGCCCGACGTGCCGTTGATTTGCCCTGCATGAAACAGTCCACGGATCTTCTTGGTTTCCAGCGTCGGTTTGAGCTGGGTCGGCGGCACAAAATCATACTCCACCGCATAGCCCGGTCGAATGATTTCCGCCTCCTCCAATCCAGGCACGCTGTGGAGAAATTCACGCTGCACCTCCTCCGGCAAACTCGTGCTCAGACCATTCACATAGACCTCGTTGGTCATCAGCCCTTCAGGCTCCAGGAAAATCCGGTGCTCCGTCTTCTCCGGGAAGCGCATGACTTTGTCCTCGATGCTCGGGCAATAGCGGGGGCCGATACCCTCGATCTTGCCGGAGTAGAGGGGCGACTTGTCCAGGTTGCGTCGGATCACCTCGTGGGTCGCTTCGCCCGTGTAGCAGAGCCAGCAGGAGATCTTATTCGGACTGAAGCCCTCGATGGGCGTCGAATAAGAGAAGGGCCGGGGATCCGCATCGCCCTTCTGCTCCTCCATCCGACTCGTGTCGATACTCCGTTTGTGGATGCGTGGCACGGTTCCCGTCTTCATGCGTCCGGTTTCGATGCCCATTTTCGCATAGGTCAGCGACAGGTTGTTCGCGGGCTTGTCGCCGCCGCGCCCGCCTTCGATGGTGGTCATGCCGAAGTGAAGGCGTCCCCCGAGAAACGTACCCGTGCAGACGATGATGGCCCGCGCCGTGATCTCTTCCCCCACTCCCGTGCGAATGCCACAGGCCGCGCCATCGTGTACGAGGATGTCGTCCACTTCCACCTGCTTCAGCGAGAGGTTGTTCTGGCTCTCGCAGACATACTTCATGTCGAACTGATACATGTGCCGATCCGCCTGAGCGCGGGGCGAGTGAACCGCCGGCCCCTTGGAACGATTCAGCATCTTGAACTGGATGCCCGTTCGGTCGATGCAACGCCCCATTTCCCCACCCAGCGCGTCGATCTCGCGGACAAGCTGTCCCTTGGCAATGCCGCCGATGGCCGGATTGCAGGGCATCTTACCGATGTCGTCCAGCTTCATCGTGGCCATGAGGGTGCTGTGGCCGAGGCGCGCACAGCCGAGGGCCGCCTCGATGCCGGCATGGCCCGCGCCAATCACAATAACGTCGTAATCTCGCTGCATGGTGGGAAAAACCTGTGTGGAAGGGGGAGCCTGTCCCGGTGGATAGCCGCCGGAAGTATAGCACAGGTGGGAAAATCCGGCCAAACGTGGGGACTTGAACCCAGGGCAATCGCATTAAAAAAATCTTTGGAATCACTTAAAAAGTTGGCAAAAGTATGGAGAGGGGGCATTCCTGCCCCCTATTTCGTGGGGTTTACCATGCGATAAAAATCGTCGCATCGCCCGCGCAACAGCGTTGCGCGGGCCGGGGGCTGGAAAGCCCCCGCTCCATATCTCCGCAAACTCTATAGTCTTAATGCGATTGCCCTGGACTTGAACCCGGCCCCCCGGAGTTGCGCATGGACTTGTTGCCTCCCACCGGTGAGGACAATTGCGGGAGTCTAGTGCTAGGATATGCGGAAGCTTTTACCTTTGTGATGCCTGTGCGAGGAGTGTCCCGTGAAACCACACTATCTGACCCTGTTGGTCGTCTGCATCTTCCCCTCCGTGGCGCTGGCCGCCCCCCGGTTCAGCGTGGAGCCAATATTCCCGCCGCAGGAAAAGCATGTGCACAGCAGCAGCATGGTGGAGTGCCCGAATGGCGATCTGCTGTTGGCGTGGTTCCACGGTTCGGGCGAGCGCACGGCCAACGACGTGGTGATTCAGGGCGCGCGCAAAAAGAAGGGCGCGGACACCTGGAGCGCGCCTTTCCTGATGGCGGATACCCCGGACTTGCCTGACTGCAACCCCGTACTGTTCATTGATGCGCAAGAGCGCCTGTGGCTCTTCTGGATACCGGTGGTGGCCAACGGGTGGCAGCACGGCCTCTTGAAATACCGACGTGCAGAGGACTATCAGGGCGACGGCGCGCCAAAGTGGTCCTGGCAGGATGTCATCATCCTCGATCCCGGCGAAGGCTTCCCCGACGCGCTGAAGGCGGGCTTCGAGCAGTTGGAAGCGGAAGAAGGCTGCTGGGCGGAGTATGCCCTGCCTTACGAGGAATACCTGGCCGAAGCTGCGGGCGACAAGGTCAAGCGTACCAAAGGCTGGATGACGCGAAATCATCCAACCGTGCTGCCGAGCGGGCGCATACTGCTGCCGCTCTACTCCGACGGGTTCAACCTCTCGCTCATCGCCATTTCCGACGATCTGGGCGAGTCCTGGCGGGCCAGCGGTCCGATTGTTGGATACGGCCCGACCCAGCCCACCATCGTGCGCAGGAAAGACGGCGGACTGGTCGCCTATCTTCGCGACGAAGGCAACGCCCCGCAGCGCGTTCAATATTCGATTTCATCCGACAATGGCGAAAGCTGGAGAGCTTCCATGGATCTGGATATTCCGAATCCCAGTTCCAGTCTCGAGGTGATCGTTCTTCAGGACGGTCGCTGGCTCATGCTCTGCAACGATCTGGAGGAGGGACGTCACCGTCTTGTGCTGAATGTTTCGGATGATGAAGGAGCGACGTGGGGCGCGACTCGGCAGGTGGAGCCTGTGGACGGCGATGCCAACTCCTTCGAGTATCCCTCTATCCTCCAGTCCCGCGACGGCCTCCTGCACCTGTCCTACACGCGGAAGAACAGCGCAGGCAATACCATCGCCCACTGCGTGTTGAGTCTGGCCTGGCTGGAGGGCCAACACTAAGAAGACTTGAGGACATGGCATGGACATTCGTTCGAACCTGAGGCCCCGCCATCAGTAAAAGCATGCCCGCAAGGCGACCTCGCGGGCATGGGCATTTCAAAACCCTCGCCGTGCACTACAGCGCCCGGATCTCCGTATAGACCATCACGGTGACGGTTACATCGAAGGTGATGGCTTCCGCTTCGAGGAAGCCGGCGCCGTCAAGGTGGAGCACGGGTGTGTTGCACTGATCTTCACTGAGATCATTGAGCAGATCGACGGGATTTTCCAGGGTGAGGGAAAACTCGGTCCCGAGACCGTCGTTGTCTGCCGCGGTACCGAGAATGAGAGGATCGTCGGCTCCGTCCACATCAATATCGAGCTCGGCGGTTTCGAAGGGGTCGAAACTACCCTCGGTCGCGGTGATATCCGTGGATTTCAAATCCACGCGGGTGATGTCGGTAAGGTCGGCGATGAGGTTGCCCGCAGCGGCGCGAACCATAGCCTCAAGCTCTTCTTCATTGAAGAGACCGCAGACTTCCCCGAGAGCAACATCGGCCTCGCCGGATGCGGCGGCGAGCGCGGAAATCTCCACGCCCTGCCTCAACTCCAGCGTGACGGGGATGGGCGGGGGCAAAAAGCCCACGCAACTGGAGAGTTGGGTGGCCGCGAACGCCGCGACGGCGGCCGCCATGGTTGCCGCACTGAACCGGATGCTTCGACGTGTGGTGCTCTGTTCCATGGTGCTTGAACTCCTCTGCCCCAGGTTGGGTTGTTCACTACCTGCCACATCAGACACTAACGTCGATAGCAAGTGACGTTACAGCGGAGGGAGCGATTACTCTGTGTTTCTTGCGGGCGCGAAGTTCGAATAATACACCGATGCAGGATCGGGCAAATAGAGCCAAAACTGCTATACACTGCTATTGTTGGTGCTAATTCTAATTAAATGAAGAGGGATTGCGGGATGATATGGAATTTGGAGAGAATACCCCATCCCTCACCCGCGTATCGACACACGCACGGTCGAATCAAAGCTTATTAATCCCGCCGACTCAAAGAAAGATGCTTTTCAATCTTTCCGAGCAATTCTGCATGTCGAAATGGCTTTCCGATGATGTCCGTGGCGCCGCCCGCCATAACTTCACGGGTCTCTTCATCCAAAACACCGCCTGTGACGAAGATTATCGGAATCGCGCCGCCACCTTCCATGGCGCGGATCCGCCGCATGGTTTCGATGCCGTCCATGCCTGGCATCGCGCGATCCATAAGGACAATATCGGGCCGCCATTCTGCAAAAAGCTCCAGTGCCTCAAGGCCCCCCGGCACGCCCCGCACATCAAAACCGGAGCCCGTCAGGAGCTTATCCAGCACACTGCGGTTTGTATCAATATCGTCCACGACAAGTACCCGTGTCCTGGCAGGCGCTGTGGTGGCGCGGTTCGGCTGCGAGGCACTCTCCAGATCGGGCATGTCCTCGTTCACCCCGGCTTTCACGGGCAACCGAATGTAAACCCGCGTACCTGTTCCCGGCGTGGATTCAATGCCTATACTCCCCCCGAGGGCTTCGAGCTGGCGGCGACTGATGGGAAGTCCGAGTCCCGCGCCGCCTATACGATTTCCGGCGGCCGCCTGCTCGAAGGGCTCAAAAACCCGTTCCAGTTCCCGCGCATCGATGCCTGGGCCCGTGTCCTCCAGGTTGATACAAAGTATCATCATACCCGACTCGGCATCGGACGACTCGACCTGGCTTCTTAAGGTGATACTGCCCGACTCGGTGAATTTGATGGCATTGCCCACGGCATTGATGAGCACCTGGCGCAGTTTGCCCTGATCCGCAACCACGAATTCCGGTACGTCGGGGTCCACTTCCCAAGTCATGCGAACCCGATCCGGGTCCACCTGAACGGCGAGCATACGCATCAGGCGATCAAGAGTCTCTCGATAGTTGAACGTGCAAGTCGTCACGGTGACCCGCCCCGATTCAATGCGCGCCATTTCCAGGACGTTGTTGATCAGGTCCAGAAGGTGGTCGCCGCTCCGGGCAATAATTTCAAGGTTGGCCGCATCCTCGGGCGAGCGCGGAGCGGTATTTTGCATGACCTGGACGTGCCCGAGAATAGCGTTCATCGGCGTGCGAATCTCGTGGGAGATATGGGCGAGAAACTGGCTCTTCGCCCGGTTCGCGGACTCGGCCTGCTCCTTTGCGTCGCGCAGCCGTTTCTCCGAGACCCGAAGCACCGCATAGTTTCGAACGAGCAACAAGAGCGTCACCAGACTGACGCCGCCAAAGAGCCCCATGGGCAGCAGGAAGACCCCTGTCGCCCACAGCGGGGGCGTGACGGTAAAGTGGACCCGTGCGGGACTGGGATCGACGTTGAAATCGGTATCCGCCGCGCGCACCTCAAACACGTAGTCGCCCGCCTTGAGCCGGGGCGATATGATGCTTCGCTCCTGGGCATAGGGTGTCCACAGCGATTGGACGCCATCCTCTTCCAGGATACGCCAGGCGTAAACGAGATCGTCCCGCTTGGTCACTTCCCACGGGTCCACCGCTTCGAACTGAAAAACGCTGCGATCGCCCTGTGCGATTTTGCCCGGGCTGAGACGAATACTCGTCTCCGGTGGCTCGGGCGAAGGCACATAGCGGAGCACGACGGCCCCAGTGACCTCGGCCCAGATATCTCCCCTGGGATCCTCCATAATCGAGTTTACGCCGCCTCGGGGGAAGCCCGTCGAATCGCCATACCATCGCCAACGACCTTCCAGATAACTTGCCACCCCCAGATCGAGCGCGCCCGTCCAAAGGCGGCCGTTTTTCGCCCGGTAGATGCAAGATACGCGGGCGCTTGGATTCTTCTCGAAGGGCACGCGCAGCGTCAAGACGCCGTCGCGGTAGTGAAAAACGCCTTCTTCATTCGACCCCACCAGGAATCCGCCGTCGGGCTCCTCCGCAAGCCCGCGAAAGTTCTTGCCTGAGTCGAGGCGGTGGAGCAACGTCATTCCGCCATCCGCAGTCAGTTCCCACTCGCTCAAGGCGGTCAGCGTCGAGATAAGCAGATGGCCAATGGAGGTCTCGATGAGCGTGTTTACCTCTTCCACCTCATCGCGAGGACTGGCGGGGGAGATCTTCCACTCCCCCCCCACAAGTTCGTAGATATGATCCAGACTCCACGCAAAGGTTCGGCCCGATCGCGTTTCCAGCAGGGAGTCCACATCGGCAGGCAGCGTCTGGCGCCGTAACGTGGCCAGGGTTCCCAGATCGCACTCCAACCCGAGGCCTTCCTTCAGCAGCCAGACGGTGTTTCCCTTCCCCTTCTCAATAGACACATAGTTTCCCGCTTCGACCCGCCCTATTTCACGCCACTGGTCACTCTTGAACTGCATCACCTGTCCAGACGGCCCCACGGTAATCGCTTCCGTCTTTTCATCCGCGTAGAGCGCGCCGACCGCATTGTCCGTCCCCGGGGCGGATTGGGAATAAACCGTCCAGCCGTGGGTGCCAATCCGAAATACACCCAGCTTGCTCCCGACCCAGGTTTCTCCAGTTTCAGAAAAATGTCGCAAGGCCTGCAAAGGCACAGCAGGACTGTCTCGTAGGAGTTGAACCGTCTGGACTGATTCTCCCTCGATGATTTCGAGTTGGTACTCCCGCGCGACGGCCACGCGTTCATCGGTGAATCCGGCGATGGCGCGTACAACGTCCTCGGACACCCTGCTCCAGGCCACCTCGCCGGGCGCCTTGCGCCAGAGCCCCTGCCTCCCGCCGGCATAAAGCACGCGGCCTGGCGTCTCCAGCAGGGACTCCGGCACCAGAACGGCTTCGTCGCCGACCTCCTGGCGCCAGTGTTCGCCATCCCAGCGAATTACGCCGCGGGTCGCGCTGCCCGCTAAGATGCCACCGTCCGCAAGCTGCAACAGACCAACAATCGCCTGGTCCGTGCCGGAGGTTTCGGCATCCAGCACAAGGGACCATTCACCACGGGGCAAGCCTTCCGAATGAAGGCCGGAATCGGGCGTAAACTGAATGACGCGGCCCTGGGTAATCCCAAACCAAACACGACCGTCCGGCAGTGGCAAGATGGAGAACACCGATGGCGTGCCGGTGTCGGACGAGCCGGTGTCCGCCTTCTCCCATCGCTCCCCCACCCGTACCGCTATGCCCTGCACGGTGCCCACCCAGATGCGCCCCATCGCGTCCGCCCGGATTGTCCGGACATCCAGCGAGGGAAGACCGGCTTCCACCCCATAGCTTTTCCAGGCGAGTCCGTCGTAGGTTGAAACGCCCCGACCCCAGCAGCCGAACCACAGCGCTCCATCGGACGTCCGTTCGATGCTGCGCACCACGGCCCCGGCAAGCCCTGCTTCCGCAGTGTAGTGCTGCACAGGGTAGACGGGCGAGGCAACGGACACCACCGAAGGGAGTAGTAACAGGCCGAGCACTGGCCACATCCAAAGCGGTGTGGTCCCCCACGACCAGAGTGCGCGAATTCCCGGCGCTTCCAGTATTTTGGAGCGTACTCTCAAGCCTCGGACATCCCCTTGGGTCAAGTTCCGAACCCTGCTCTCGCTCGAGATCCCACTCAAGCTGCGAAAGCAGCGCAACCCAATTGTCTCAGATCCCGAGCGTCATTGACACCTCTTTCTCGAAAATTTTCCCGAGCGACGCGTCCCCGACTCCATCAGCGCTGTACTCGCCAACCACGCCGATGCCCCACCTTGACGCGGGCGCTGCGCTGAAGCGCGTCAACGGCCACATAGTGTCCGCCTCTCTGACCATCTCGAATGCTCAGATTTGCGAGTAGGCCGTCGGCTTCAATATCCGGTTGTGGATGTTTGAGACCGTGTCCTTGTATTGCGGATCGCCGCTCAGGGTCTTCCATGCGTCGCTGGCGACGAACTTGGCCCAGCTCGCGTCGTGGTCGGGCATGTCGTCGAAAACGACCATGTAGGTAAGGTTGGGCATGCGCGATCCGGCGATGGTCTCGCCGAAGAAAACGGGCGTCAAGCCGGTTTCCAGGAAGATGGCGATCTCCCCGCCCTCGTTGAACATTTCGATTTTCTTCTTCGCGAACTTCTCGCTGTGGCTCTCGTAGGTACGGAGTTCGAAGATGCGCTCCTTCTTCTCCGGGGCCTTGAGTTTGGGCATGCCGCTGAAGGCCACCATGAGATTGGTCTCGTAACGCACGAAGTTTGGCGCGGACGGGGGCGCATCAAGGAAGTCCGCGCCTGCCTTCTGATATTCATCATCCGCAGCCAGCGCGGCAGTGGTTCCGGCATAAGACGCAAGGGAAGCATGGGGCAAAAGGACCTCCAGCGTGGTCCACTCGCCGCCGTATACCCCCGTAAAAACGCCCACCGGCCCAACGCCCGCCCGGTTCCAGGCGGGAATGGCCGCCTTCTCCAGGAAGGCATGGATCGCGCCGTTGCGATCCCCCGGCAGCAATTGGTAAATCCGGTGCTCGTAGTATTCCCGTTCCACGGGCTTCTCCTCGGCGGTTGCGCCCAGGGTGGTGATGGCCGCGCCGGTAAGGGCGGCTCCGGCGAGGAATTCGCGTCGTTCCATGGGGTATGGCCTTTCGGGTTTGCAGACAGGGGCATGCCCGTCCATTCGGGCGGGAGTACGATACCACAGGTGGCGGGGGTTGGCGCTATGGCCAGGATTCGGCGCCAGGGCGAGGCATGGCCAGCTTCTCGGAAGTCCAAACGACACGTTGCGAACGCAATTGACAAAAAACTGCCACCCAAGTTAACATAGTTCTTGATAACTTGGGGTCGGCAGGCGACGGCATCTCCAGCGGGGTGGCTTCGGGGTCGGCAGGAAGCGAAGCAAAGGGCAATTCACAATGTTCCGTGGTATCGGTCTCCAAATCTTCCTGGGGGCGCTTGCGTTCCTTATGTCTGGAATAGCGCAGGCGCAGTCGGGCCACTATGAACTGGTGAACCTGGGGACGCTTCGCGGGGGCTACAGTTCAAACGGCTTCGCGATCAACAATCTGGGCGAGGTGGCGGGGCGCTCGACGACCGAGCAGTGGTCCTATCGCGGATTTTTCTGGTCCGAGTCCACGGGGATGGTGGATCTGCGGACCCTCGGCGGGTGGGAGAGCGAAGGCTGGGGCATCAACGATCATAGCCAGGTTGTGGGCGAGACGACGGACGGGTATGGCCGGTGGCATGCCTTCTTGTGGGAGGCGGGGACAATCCAGAGTGCGTATACGGCTGGATACGGCAGTGGCGCGTGGACGATCAATAACGATGGGCTCATCGTGGGCTGGAACGACAGTATTTTCGGCACGGCCGGTTTCGTGCGCCATCCCGATGGCACGGTGTACCTTGGCCAGCCGGGCAGCGAGTTTTACGACATCAACAATCCGAAGGCAGGGGAAACCGCGCTGGCGGGCGGGTTCTGGCGGGCTCCCGGAACGGGGGTGCAGTCGCCGGTGGCCTACGACACCGGGCTGAACAGCCCGACGCTCAGCCCGAACGGAGGCCTTGCGCGGGGCATCAACCGGGACGGGACGCTGGTGGGCTATCAGGGTAACCTGCCTATGTATGCGAAGCCGGACGCGGGCTATGCCGTGACGCTTGCGCCCATGGTAAGCGGCTACACCTCCGGGCGCTTCTACAAGATCAATGACGCCGGCGTCATGGTCGGCATCAACGGCGGCGCGCTGCCGGTGATCGGCGTGATCTATGCGGAAGGCGGCGTCCCCACCGACATCAATACGCTTCTTGACCCCGCCACGGCGGCGGGCTGGCAGGTGGATACGCTCCGCGACATCAATGAGCATGGGTACATCACGGGGACGGGCAACATCGACGGCGCGGAGCGCGCGATTGTGCTTCGCCCAATGGATACGGATGGCGACGGGCTGGATTACTACGAGGAGACGTACCTTCACGCGACGGATCCGGACGTGGCGGATGGGGATGGCGATGGCCTCAGCGATGGGGAAGAGATCGCGGCGGGCACGGACCCGGATCTGGCGGATACGGATGGGGATGGGACCAACGACGGCCAGGAAGTCGCCATGGGCACCGATCCGAGGGACCCGGCCAGCAACCCGAGCAACGAGGTCAACTTCCCCGATGCGAACCTGCAGGCGGCGGTGCGCAGCGCCATCGGGCTGCCTTCGGGGCCGATCACCATTGGGCATCTGGTGGGCACGGGATTTACAGAGTTGAATGCGTACTACGCCGAGATCGTCAACCTGAGCGGCCTCGAATACTGCCGGGATCTGGAGCGTATTAATCTATCCGGCAATGGGATCTACGACCTGGCGCCGCTGGCAGGCTTAACGAACCTCCTCTCGCTGGATGTCAGTGAAAATCTGATCGCGGATTTGTCTCCGCTGAGCTCGCTGACAGAACTTGAACACCTTTCCGCTGCGTACAACATAGTGCAGTCGATCGACAGCATTGCGGGACTCACAAATCTGGTGCGGCTGTGGCTTTCGGGCAACGATATCACCGAACTTCCGGACCTGACGAACCTGACCAGCCTGGAATTGCTCTTTTTGAGCTATAACGAAATTGACTCCATCGACCCTGTCGGATCTTTGAGCACGCTGCGGCTGCTGGGCCTTCGGGAGTGTTGGCTTTCAAACGCCGATGCACTGGGGAACCTCACCGGGCTTCAGTACCTCGATCTATCCTACAACCCCATCGACAGCGATGACTTCCTCTCCAACTTGACGAACATGGTCTCGCTGCACTTGGAACGCAGCAATATATATTCCGTTGACTGGGCACCGACAATGCCCGGCCTTCGCTACCTTACGATTTCCATCAACCCCATCAGTTCCATCGCGCACTTGACTTCGCTCGATGGACTCGTGCAACTCGGGATGTTCGGCACGATGATTACGGACATCACGCCGCTCGGCGAGTTGACGACGCTGGAATACCTGGAGGCCGGCCGCAATTTTACTTCCGCAGGCTACATCCTCACGCCGATCGCAAATCTCACCAATCTGCGAACACTCATCATCGACGGCGAGGGTCTGGAAGATATCAGCGCTCTCCAGAACTTGACCAACCTCACCTATCTTTCGCTGGTGGGCAACCAGATTCAAGACCTTACTCCCTTGGCCGGGCTCACCCAACTGAACTGGTTGCTCCTTGAAAGAAACAGGTTTTCCGATCTAAGTCCGCTGGCCGCCAATCCCGGCCTCGGCGCGGGAGACTATATCAATGTTGCCCGCTCCCCCTTGTCCCAGACGGCCTTGTGTACTGACGTTCCGCTTCTGGAATCGCGGGGGGCCGGTGTCTATTTCACCGGGACATGCGGTGGAGATAAAGATGGCGATGGACTTGCGGACGCCTTTGAGAATCTGTCCTTCTTGCGGACGAACCCCAATCTTTGGGACACCGACGGCGACGGGCTGGGCGATGGCGAAGAATACCT
This sequence comes from Candidatus Hydrogenedentales bacterium, assembly GCA_041859365.1. Lineage (GTDB taxonomy): Bacteria > Hydrogenedentota > Hydrogenedentia > Hydrogenedentales > JAEUWI01 > JAEUWI01. Next base: position 17,172 of record JBHEKR010000136.1, on the reverse strand, counting down.
TTTGGGACTGAGTCCGCATGGTGTGGACTCGGACGATGATGGTATCGAGGACGGCACGGAGGTGGGCGCTGGCTCAGACCCAAAAGATCCCGCATCCACCGTTTCGGAGGTGTATGTCGATGTGAACTCTGGCAACGACAGCACTGGCTGGGGTACGCGGGCACGTCCGTGGAAGTCGATAACACGTGCGATCAGGGGGGTCGAGGGAACACAGGTCAATACAGTATCAATTTGCGTTGCGGAAGGCATTTATTACGCGGAACCTTACCCTTCTGCGAATATAACGTTGAGCAACCACCAGCATTTGTTGGGCGGTTACGATGCAAGCGATTGGACGCGAGATATACGCAAAAACGAGACCATACTGGACGCTTCCTTGACTTCGGCTGTTTGCCTGGTGCGTCTCTATGGTAACAATTGTCGATTCGATGGGTTTACCGTTACGGGCTGGAGGCCGCAAAATTGGTCTAGTCCAGGTGGGCCGATAGAAACCAATATGGGTAACCGAGGGGTTACAATTGCAAATTGCACTATAACGGGCAACATAATGCCCTCAAACGCAGCCGGCGGCATCAGTATACAGTGCACCGACGTTCGCATTCTCAACTGTACGATAATCGGAAATCGTACAACCGGGAATGGCGGTGGGATCAACCTATACTACTCCAGCAACAATGTTCTAATAGATTCTTGTGTGATTAGTGGCAACACCGCAAGCTTGAACGGAGGCGGCATTCTCGATGGGAGTAACGGAACTGTCACAATTTCTAACAGCTTAATCAGTGGCAATGTGGCTGGCTTTGGCGGAGGCGGCTTTGCGGGAGGCGATTTCACGGTCGTGGCTAACTGTACCATCGCCAACAATCGTTCCGATGCCGCGCGCGGCGGGGGTGTTTTCTCCGGGCCAAGTATCGCTCTCCTCAACAATATCTTCTCGGGAAATCAAGACCACGCTCTTGTGGTATCACTTGGTTCCAGCAGCACATCCAATACCCTGATTCAAAACAATTTGTTCTTCGACAATCCGGATGGGGACTTTCAACGAACCCGGAGTGGCCAACCTCCCATCTCCCTCACCGGCGCGGCGGCCATCAATGCCAACGTCGCCGGTTCGACGGGCAACGTCGATGGCGATCCGCTGTTCAGCGAGACCGCCGGGGTGTGGAGCGCGGTGACGCCGGATGTCGGTGCGGGCACACTTACGCTGACGGACGCTACCGCTTCCTTCGACCCGAATGCGCTGCGGCACGGGTTGGTGGCGTTGTCGCCCGACGGCACGATTCAGGCTCCTATTCTGGCGAACACGTCGACGTCTATCGTCATCAGGGATGACTACCTGGCCTATGCGGCCATTGGCTCTGCTTACCGTATCGTGGACTACCACCTCGAACCCGCCTCGGCCGCCATCGACCTGGGCATCGACACGAGCGCGCCGGAGGACGGCGGGGTCGTCGTGGACTTCGACGGCGTGGCCCGTGGCTTCGATGGCGATGGGCTGGGCGCGGCGATGGCGGATGGCTCGGACTATGATATCGGCGCGTATGAGAGTGACACGCCGGTGGACTCCATCACGGTGCTGGCACCGAATGGCGGTGAGACGTTGACGCGCGGCACACCGGCGGAAATCCGCTGGAGCAGTGTGGGCGATGTCGGGGCTTCCGTTCGGATCCTGATCCGGCGCGGCACCTACACGGGGACCCTCTTCGGCTCCACGCCCAACGATGGCGTCCACACGTGGAACATTCCGGCGACTTATCCCATCAACTCGGGCTACAGCATCGAGGTGGTCTCCGTGGCCAACCCGGCAATCTTCGACGCGAGCGACGGAGGCTTCTCCATCGCTGGAGCGACGGGCCCGGCGGGCACGCTGACCGTGACCACACCCAACGGGGGCGAGTCCTACCTCCAGGGGGCCACGGTGCCCGTCACCTGGAGCAGCACGGGCAGCCCCGGCGCGAATGTGGACATCCTGGCACGGCGCGGCGCGCTGAGCATTGTGCTGGCCTCGGCCACGCCGAACGACGGCGCCTTTAACTGGCTCGTGCCGACGGATCAGGCTCCCGGAGCGGATTATGTGATTGAGGTGCGCTCCTCCTCCATCCCCACCATCACAGACACGAGCAACGCGGCATTTGCGATTGAGGCCCTGCCGAGCCTGCTGCTGACGGCGCCCAATGGCGGCCAGACCTATCTCCAGGGCGCGACGGTGCCCATCGCCTGGTCGAGTACGGGCAATCCCGGCGCGAATGTGGCCCTTGTGGCGATGGGCGGCGGCGGAACCCACACCATCGCGGAATCCACGCCGAACGATGGCGCCTTCGACTGGACGATTCCGGCGAATCAGGCGCCCGGTGCGGATTATGTGATTGAGGTGCGCTCCCTCACCATTCCCGGCTTGAGGGACGGGAGCAACGCGCCCTTCACCATCAGCGCGGCAACACCGACCGATTCCATCACGATCCTCTCCCCCAACGGCGGCGAGACGCTGGTGCGCGGCACGGCGGCGCAGATCCGCTGGAACAGCACGGGCAACGTGGGCAGCAGTGTGAAGATTGTGATCCGGCGCGGCACCTACACGGGCACCCTCTTCGGCTCCACGCCCAACGATGGCGTCCAGACGTGGAACATCCCGGCTACCTACCCCATCGCCACGGGCTATACCCTCGAAATCAGCTCGGTGGCCAACCCGGCAATCTCTGACACCACGAACAGCGCCTTCGCCATCGACGCCACGGCCCCGGCGGGCAGCATCACCGTGACCGCGCCCAACGGCGGCGAGGTGCACACCCAGGGCGACACGTTACCCGTCACCTGGACCAGCACCGGCGACGTGGGCGCCAATGTGGAGATCCTGGCCCACGGCGCGGGCCAGACCTTCAACCTGGCCGCCAGCACGGCGAACGATGGCGCCTTTGACTGGACCATCCCCGCCGGACAGCCTGCCGGAACGGACTACACCATTCAGGTGCGCTCCATCGCCAATCCGGCCCTTACCGACAGCAGCAACGCTGCCTTCACGATTCAGGCGTCGACGCCGCCCGCCGATTCCATCACGGTGGTCTCCCCCAACGGCGGCGAGTCCTTCACGCGCGGCACGCCCGTTGAGATCCGCTGGAACAGCGCGGGCAATGTGGGTTCGACGGTCAAGATCGTGCTTCGCCGGGGCACCTACGTCGGGACGCTCTTCGGCGCGACACCGAATGATGGCGTTCACACGTGGAACATCCCGGCCACCTACCCTGTAAATTCCGGGTTCAGTATTGAAATAAGCTCCGTGGCCAATCCGGGAATTGGGGACGGGAGTGACGGGTCATTCTCCATCGTCGCCCCCTGACGCGAAGACTGACAAGGCAAACGCCCCTGGCGACCCACGGAGAAGCGCCCGCACGAAATTTTCCATTGCATTTCCAGAGACGATGCGCTAGCCTTCTCGGGCGTTGATCGCTACACCGAATTCTACTGGAGGGAGCTACCATGCTGATTGTGAATACGGAAACTATCCCCGGATACAACGTGGTCCGGGTACTTGGCTTAGTCCAGGGAAACACCATCCGCGCGAAGCACGCGGGTAAAGACATTATGGCGGGATTGAAGAATCTCGTGGGCGGCGAGCTCAAGGGCTACACCGAACTGCTCACGGAGTCCCGAAGGGAAGCCATGGGACGCATGATCGCCCAGGCCAACGAACTCGGGGCCAATTGCGTGCTCAACGTGCGCTTCAGCACCAGCTCCATCACCCAGGGCGCCGCCGAGCTCTACGCCTACGGCACCGCGGTCGTCGTCCAACCGATCCAGTAGGAGGCCGGACCATGGACGAAGTCATTGGAACGTTCGTGGCCTTCGGCATCCCCCTGGGGTTGCTGGCCATTGGTTTTTTTAACGGCCGCCATGTCGAGCGGAAGCATCTGCGCAATCTCGACGAGCGCGAAGCCCGGGTGCGTCATTTGATCGTCACCAACACCAAGTTCATACCGCCGGAGTTGGGCTTTCGTCGCGCGGAGATGCTGATGGGCGAGGTCGTCATCGGCTCGGACTACTTCAAAAATTTCCTGGCCAGTCTCCGCTCCTTCTTCGGCGGCGAGTTGAAGTCGCTGGAAACCCTCATGGACCGAGCCCGGCGCGAGGCGACCTTGCGCGTGCTGGAGCATGCCGCTTCCCGGGGAGCCTCGGCGGTGTTCAATATTCGCCTGGAAACTTCCAACATTGGCGTGATGCAGGGCAAGAAACAGGCAGCCATGGCCGAAGTGCTGGTCTACGGCACGGCCTGCTACAGTGAATAAGAAGGACCCCCACTCCATCCGGAACGAGCCCTTCTACGGGGACGCCTTCCAGCAACCGAAGGACTCCATCTACGAGGAGCCCGGCTTTCACGTAGCGCCCGCCCTGACGCACAACGAGGAGCGCGCGCTCCACACGGTGTGGGACGAGCCCACGCTGCGCGCCGGTGGCGCGATGCTCCCGCCCGAGGCATTTACCTATTCCCGGTGGTACGAAGAGCAGCTCGCCCGGACGCCCGCATGGAAAAGCTGGGCCACACTCCTGGCCCTGGCCATTTGCGGCGGTCCCTTCGCGATCTTGGCCACCTTCTTCACGGGCCTTACCGACGGCATGACCGGCGGCCTGATCTATCTCATCGTTGTCGGTCCGGCAATCGAGGAAATGATGAAGATCGGCGCGGCGCTCCTGGTGCTGGAAACCCGCCCCTGGCTCTTTCGCAACGGGATGCAAACCGTCATAGCCGCCGCATCCGCCGGACTCCTCTTCGCCGTAGTGGAGAACTTGCTCTATATCCACCTCTACAATCCCGAAGGCACCGAAAGCTTCCGCCTCTGGCGCTGGACCGTCTGCACCGCCCTCCACACCGGCACCAGCACCATCGCGGGTCTCGGACTGCTGAACATGTGGAACAAGGCCGCAGCCCCGGCTTTCACCGACGCCGGCATCGAATTCCAGCGCCCCCAAGTGCTGGATGCCTACCCCTACATCCTCACGGCAGTGGTCATTCACGGAGCCTACAATGGCTTCGCCGTGGTGATGTCGTGGGCTACCGACTGGATTTGAGTAACAGGTTAGCCAAATGAAGTTGAGTCATCGATATCTTGACTTGGCATGGTGCAGCAACAAAAGTGCGCACGGCTGGGAGCGCAGGTGTCCCGCCTGCAAGGCACCGAAGGTGCGTAGGGTTCCCCCCGCTTGCGGGGGGCTAGGGGGGTAAGGACCCGAGTTGGCAACGGCCTTTTTTGCGTTCTGATTCCGCCGCTCGTGTATTTTCAGAGCAGTCCTTTACGAGGCTTCGTCTCACCCATAGTGATGAAGATGCACCCAGCTAATCTCCCTGAGTCTGTTCCGCGGAGCGGAACCGTATGCCTTCCCACGGTGGACCGTGGGAACGAGCGCTTGGGCTATTTTCGAAACAGTCAGACCACAGATTGTCCGTCACGCCAAATGTGAACACGACAATCTCGACACGTCCATTTCCGTGAAATTCTGAGCCCTTCCGTGGTCAATAATCTCTTGAACACTATAACTGGAGACGAATGCCCAGAATCATCATGCGAAGAAAGGTAACGCCAGCCAACCGCTCGCCGGTCCATAGCGTGCCATTGTGGCAGGCTTTTTCGGCCCGAAGGGCCAGTGCAGCTTTCAGCCCTGGGCAACGCCCAGGGGAAGAGACGAGGTCTCGATCTCGCCCTGAAAGGGCAGCGCAGTTGGCGTTAGGAGCAACGCGCCAGCCAACCACTGTGCTGGCCCTTCGGGCCGAAAGATAGTACGAATCGGTTTCTCTGAACATTGCCAAAATATTCGATTCTTGAACGAATCCTATCCTGTAAGTTGCGTATGCCATACATGGACGCTCAACCCGGATGATCCGTGAACAAAGTTGCTAAATCGTTTTCAACGGCTTTCACTTCTTGTTCCCCTCGCAATTCCACATGGCGAGTAGTGTTCACGTCAACTGGTTTGGATATTGCGCTCCAGCCCTGCCCCCTATCGCCCACCATGAATTGGTAACTATCCCCCGCCAGATTGGAAAACTCGAAGCCTCCTTCTGTGTCTGTTTTGCATTTTTCCCTCAAATCGAATCCAAAACCTCCGTTGCGATGGGCTTCCACTTCAACATTTGCTGCGGGACTCCCATCGGGCTTGAGTACTTTACCCGTCACTTTGATCCCGACCGGAAGCCGCACTTCCACGACATCACGCACATCCACATCCGCAAGTCGGACGGCTTGAAAGTGCCGCAACCCGCTTACTTCAAGACTGTAGATACCAGGCAGATCGGGATTCACCGCAGGAAACTCGAAGCCACCGTCACGACCAGATGAAACCTCTTCGCCTCTTCTGTAGTGCCCCAAATCCTTTAGATCCATTGAAATCCTGATCTGTGCTCCAAATAGCGGCTCTCCTGATTCAGAGAGGACGCGTCCCCGCAGTGGAACGCCCTTAGGCATGGTCACCGATGCCGCCACTACGGGATTGCGATCATCCAAGCGGATTTCTTCGCCTACCATGTAATTCCAACCTTGTGACGCGATCAACCGATACGTGCCGCCAAGGGGCACGGGCGTAGCGATGAATCTCTCCACCGTATCGCCCGGGAAGGTCACATTCTCCATGCTCGGCCGGTAGTGGCCTTGGAGCAGGGGTGGAGCCGGTTTTACCACCGCGAGTGACATTGTCGCCCCCCCGATCGTCCTTTCCTCGGTCGCGATCACCGTTCCTTGTATGGAACCGGCGGGCCAGGTTTCGATGTCAATCTCAAACGAATCATCCCCCACAGGGATTTCGGCATCAAGATTTGCAAACCCATAGCCGAGCATCCCATCGGGATTAACTGAAAGTGTATTGGGGACGATCATCTTCAGCCGGAGTTCTTCCCCTTCAATCGCCAGCGGCCCGACCAAGCCGCGCCAATTCTCGCCCAACTCCTTGTAGTAGTTCACATAAATCGCCCCTTTCGGCGGGACGCCGTTGGTGCCCTTCAATCGGAGAATTACATCCCGCGTCAATGCTACCTTTTCTTCGGGAACGACCAGGTCAATATCATTGCGACTCTCAGTGATGTCAAATTCCATACGAGTGTCCGGCAATTCGATCTCCCAATGCCCCTTCCACATGCGTTCCAGCACAAAGGTGGCGGAATCGCCTTCCACTTCCAAGGGAACTTGCTCCGAATGACCGTAGTAGAAGGACTCTCCTACTTCATAGGAAGCTCTGATTTGCAGCTCTGGCTTGTCTCCCATTTTGGAAAGACGCGAAAGGGCACCACGAACCGTGCCGCGAATGGAAAGTTCAGACGGCACTTTGAATTCCAAGCTCTCATCTCCCGCGCGCACATCCTTGAAAAGTGCGCGGCTACCTTTTGGCGACTCGACCATGACACTATAGCGGGTGTCGCGCCGAAGCGCACCCAGCGTAAAGCGCCCCTGCTGGTCCGTCTGCGCCATCAGCGGAAATGAATCCACGCCGCTGTTCGCTCCCGGATTCGGGCCGCCCTCCCGGGCGACTTCGTAGATCCGGGCCTCCGCCATGGGCGCTCCGGTCTTCTCATCCAACACAGTGCCCGTGGCAGGCAATGCGGCCGTGAGTACCCACTCGGCGACAATATCCTTCTGAGGATGCATGACTTTGGTCTCAGCCTCGTAGCCCGGCGTGTTTATCCGCCATTTGACCGGCACATCGGCGCAGTGTTCCAGGCGAACTACACCCTCGTCGTCACTCACGAGTTCGAAATTCTTCCAAACGTTCCCCATATCATAGGTGCCCGTTACAGCAATATTGCGAAGAACAGCCCCGTCGTCACCGGAAAGGCGCAATCCTGAAGTAAAACCCGGTGCCAGCACCATAACTATCTCCTCGGGAGGGGATACGTCACTCAACTTGACTGAGTGGGCGAATGCCGGTGCGTAGCCCGGTGCGCTGGCCCGCAATTCCGCGATACCTTCGCAAACTTTGCCTTCGTAGACGGGCTCTCCTTCTGGCCCCCCCTTAACACGCTCCATGTAGAAACTCGTGTTGTGGCGGCTTGAGCGCCCCACTTGCGTTTCCACGGTGCCAGTCACCTTCGCGGATTCAGGCACAACGCCGCCATCCACCGACTTCAATCTAACGCGCAATGAAACGACATTTCGAGGTGACCCATACTCATCAATCTGTACTTCCTCAACGCCCTCCTGCGCCACCACCTCCTCCAGCACCGCGATACGCTCCTCCGGGGTAAGCGCCCGTGCGAGGATAAAAGTGCCCCAGTAGCTCCCGCCGGTGAGTGCCGCGAGAATGGCGAGTCCCGCCACGCTGAGCACGGCCGCCCCCGCCCAGGATCGCATCAGCGCCGGGGTGTAGCGCGCGTCGAGCAGGCGCCGAACGCGCTCCAATACGCTGCCGCGCTGTTGCCCCGTCGCCGCCAGGGCATAGGCCGGTCCATGGCCGAGTGTCGCCCAGGCCGCGAGAGACTTGGCGTAATCAAGCTCGTCGCCCAAAGCACGGGCCGCGATGGCGTCGCAGGCGGCCTCGCGCTCGATGCGGATCTGGCGGCTGACCCACCACACGGCGGGATTGAAAAAGAGGAGGGCTTCGATCATGAGCTGGATCTGGTTGATGAGGAAGTCGTGTCGCCGGATGTGGGCCAGCTCGTGGGCAATGGCGGCGCGGAGCACGGTGTCGGGCACACCGGCGAGGCAAGCAGCAGGCAGCAGGATGGCCGGGGCCAGCCAGCCCACGACGGCGGGCGTGTCCAGCGCCGTGGTCGAAAGAACGCGCACGGAAGGCGAGACGCGGAGGGTCTGGGCGAGTTCGCGCACCATGCGGATGACCGCAGGATCATCTACCAATATCGACGACGACGGAATTCGTGCGGCACGCCACTGGAGGCGCAAGGCGCGAAAGAGCATGGTCGCGACGCCGACCAGCCAGAACGCGGGGATGTAACGTTGCCAATCGAGGGAGCGCGGCGAGTATCGCGCTGCTCCGTCCGTGGAGCGGATAGTCTGTGTCGAGTTGGCGCTTGGGACTTCCGGAGTTTCGATATCAAGAACCGGATCAATTGTGCTGGCGGCCACCGCCGGAGCGGGCAGGGAATTGCGAAATTCCAGTAGACCATAGGTCGAGGCTGCCGCACTGAGTATGGCGAGCAATGCAAGGCAGGACAGTCCATAGCGAAAGTCCGGCCTCCGTACGTTTATCGTTCGAAGCGCCAGAAGCAGCAGGAGCGAAATCAGCGCGCCCTGCCAAAGGCTGTGGGCCAGGGCCTGAATGAGATTGTCCCAGTGTGGTCCGTCAAGTGAGATTGCCCCTCTCATGCCCTATTCTCCCCTGCTTTCGGATTCATGCTGCGCGATGAGCGCCTGAATCGCGGCCAACTCTTCCTCGTCGACGCCATCGTGCAGCAAGCATTGCAGCGCGCCCGCCGAGTTTCCGCCGAAGACCGTCTGCACGAGCCCGCGCAACATCGGCCCCACGACCGCCTGGCGCTCTACCGTCGGCCGATACACATGGGCCTTGCCCTGAACACGATGCTTCAGCAGCCCCTTCTTCTCCATCACCTGCATGACGGATAACACCGTGGTGTACGCGCGGGCTTTGCCGTCGGGCAGCAAGTCAAGAACCTCCCGCGCGGTGGAGGGTCCCTGGTCCCAGAGGACGGAAAGGACCTGTAATTCAAGTTCGGAAGGGCGCGGCAAGGATTTCATGGGTGATGCTCCAGTATCTACTATGCACACAGTATCTACTAGAAAAGCCGTAGCTGTCAAGGGGATTGTCTCGCCGCCGCTTAGACCATGACACTACAAGCATTCCGTCGGAAACACCGCCTTAGTGACACTCAATATTGTGCGACTTCTTGATAGAATGTACGGCCATTACGGATGGAACACGTTCATTTCCGTGAAATTCCGTGCCCTTCCGTGGTCAACAACTTCTTCGTGTTCGCAAGCGATACCGGTCCTGGAATTGTCGTGGGAAGAATTTGAACGCCCCCCACGGGGACTGAATGCTCAGAGTAGATTCCGCCGATTGTCCCCGCCTGATTCGGCGACTTCCGGCTTGCGTGTTTCCTGCATCATCTTCTTGATCAGGAAATACCCGGCACAGAGAGCGATCACCAGAGCGGCGATGCTGAGGTTCATCATGGGCTCTACGTCTTTGTAGTCGATGATGATGATCTTGCGGGAGACGGCCACGATGGCAACGAGCATGACGACTTCAACGTGGACGGTGCTCTCTTCGAGATAGATGCGGATGGTCTCGAAGAGCTCCAGACCTATGAGCACCATGAGAAAGAAGCCGAAGATCTCCAGAAGGTTGTCGATATCGAGGAACAGATAGGGCGGCGCGACGATCTGCTCGTACATGATGATGCCCAGTTCCACCGTGGAGATGACGATGGTGATCAACATCATGCCCAGGAGCGACAGCACCACGGCGCGCTCGATAATGCGGATGCCGGCCATGATGACCGCTTCAAACCGATTTTGTTCCATTGCGATGAACTCCCTTGAGACCTTGAACGGAGAAGATTACAGGAAGTATGGGGACCCAATGCAAGGTCGCGGCGCTTCGCCCTCTCGATGCCTGAATCGGTCCCACCTGATATGCTACTCTTGGAGACGGTGTGGAGTCGCTCCACCGGTGACGGTGGATTCGCCTTCCGTGAGTCCATCGGTTGAACCGGTGTGCCCGGCGCGGGGGTACCCGCACGGTTCACGGGTGTAGTTACCTCAAGAGGGGTGAAAATATTCATATGAAGCCAGACGAACACGACGGAAATCCGCCCCGGACGGAGGGCGAGAGTGAAGATGCCTTCGGCGAAGTCTTCACGGGCAATCTTCCGCTGGAAATACCCGAAGTGGTGGAAAACGAAACCGACGACTGGGAAAACGCACCCACGCGGGCCTTCTCGCTGCTCGATTCGGCCCCGGTCCCCCACCCGTCGGATCACGCATTTATGCTGACGCGATCGGACACGGAGCCCGACACGATTTTCGATGGGGAGAGCGGCGAAGGGGCGCGGGCGCCCCGGGAGATGAAGATTGCCCGGGAGGGCGACGGGAAGAAGCTCCCCGAGGGCTATGTGATCAACGAGCGCTTCGAAATCCGGCGCTGCCTGGGCTCGGGCCGCGTGGGCACGGTCTACCTGGTGGATGACCTGCGCCTGAAGGACAAGAAGGCCCTGAAGTTGATGCATCCGGCGCTGATCGACAGCGAGGAGGCCTCCAGGCGCTTCATCTCGGAAATCAAGACGCTTCAGAGCCTGTCCCACGAGCATATCGTGCGGGTTTACGATTTCGGCCTTACGGAGCCGGGCGGCCTGTCTTTCTTTACCATGGAATATGTCGACGGTATTTCTTTCGCACAGCTTCTTAAGAAAAAGGGAGGTCGACTTCCCGTGGACAAGGCCCTGGGGCTCATCGCCCAGATATTGGATACCCTCGCCTACGCCCACGAACACGGCCCCCACCGCCACCTGACGCCGATCAACGTCATGGTTCGGGCCACGGGCCGGATCGCGCTGCTGAACTTCGGCCTTTCCACGACCCACAGCAGCGCGGGCGTGCCCGTGGAGCAGTCGCACTTCGAGCTGGACTACTATCAGGCCCCGGAACAGCGGGAGAATGCCGGGGCGGCGGATGCCCGCACGGATCTGTATGCGGTGGGCGCTATCCTCTATCAGATGCTGAGCGGCGAGGTGCCCCTGACCGATGCCTTGCCCCCTTCCCGAGTACACCCAGAGGTCCCCCGGGCGCTGGACCGGGTGGTGATGCGGGCGCTGGCCGAAGATCCCGAGGAGCGCTTCCAATCGGCGACGGAGATGAAAGAAGCCCTGGAACGGGCGGAGCGCTCCCGTAAATCCCCCATGCTCTGGGTGGGTCTCGGACTTCTGGCGCTTGCGGCGGCTGGCGTGGCCGCCTACCTCCTGCTGGGCTGATTACGGCGTCGAAATTGAAGGCGGGCGCGGCGGTGCGTATACTGTTCACGGGAGCTTCGCTGCCGCCCCCGTCCCTTGTCCGCCCAGTTTTATTGTTGAGTCCATACCGATCCACCATGCACGAACCTGCCGCCGAATCGCCCGTCCAGCGCCCCGTACGGGCGCGAACCGAAGCCGCCCCCGCCATCCAGCGCATGGTGGAAGCCCAGCTTATCAACCCGAAACACGAGATCCTCGTCTTCGGTTGCGGGCGGGGTATCGATGTGGCCTGGCTGCAGCGGCGAAAATTCGATGTGCAGGGCTATGACCCCCATGTGCCTTATGGATTCAGCCAGGCGCCGACGGACAAATTCGATCTGGTCATGATGATCTATCTGATGACGCGCCTGAAGACGGACGAAGCCCGGAAGACCGCCATCGCGCAGGCCTTTGCCCACGTTCGCCCTGGCGGGCACCTGCTCATCGCCAGCCGCCACTGGGCCCAGTTTTCCGGCGGCGGAGCAGCCGAAGACGCGGGATTGGCCTATTTCACCGAACTGCTGGAGCGCTGCGACACCGACCATATCGGGAGCCTGGCGATTAAATCCGAAGACAACGCCCTCGCCATCATGGCGCGGCGCGCCGGCACCTATCAGCCGCGCTTCCCGATTGCCTGGGTGGATGACCCCGCCGAGATGGCCCGAGTCTGCGATTCACTCCATGGCGAGCCCATGGTGGCGCTGGACGTGGAAACGACGCTGGACGAGCCCCGGGTGCTCTGCACGTTCCAATTGGGCATCGCCAACCACTCGTGGATCATTGATGCGCTGGCGATGAAAGATCTCTCGCCACTGAAGGCCCTGATGGAGAATGATGCGGTGGAAAAGGTCATTCACAACGCCTTTTTCGAAGAGCAGATGCTCGGGAAGCACGGTATCCGCATTCACAATGTCTTCGACACGCTCCACCACTCCCGGAGCAAACACAAAAAGTCGCCCGGGCTCAGCCATAAGCTCGGCGATGTGTGTGAACGTGAACTGGGTATCTACCTCGACAAGTCCAACCAGACTTCCGACTGGACCCTCCGCCCCCTGGCTGCCGATCAAATTCTCTATGCGGCTATCGACGTCGAAGTGCTCGTCGATCTTTATCCGGTTTTCAAACCCCCGAAGCCGCCGGTCAACCTGGAACTGTTCCTGGGTTGAGGGGCGTGTCGAGGGTTAGCGGGGCCTATGCACCCACAGGCTGCACGAGATCCGCGCGCTGGCGCTCGATCGCCATCGCGGCCACGGAGGCCTTCAGGCATACCGGGCAGTAGGTGTGGCTTACATCCGTCCGATGAATTCGGTCTTCAAGTTTCCAGGTCTCGTCGTCCTTGACCTTTTTGCAAACACAGCATTGAAGTGTCATAGTCTGGACCTCCTTGTCCGGTTGTCTTCACTGAAGTATATTTCGGCGCCGGATTCGGGAACTTGAGTGACATTGCCCAATTCTTACCAAACCAAGCACCGGAGACCAGGCAACCATGGAAGCGCTTCCCCATCTGCCCCACCCGCCCAATCACGAACGTGAATGGCACCAGGCCCTTATGGACCTCGCCCGCTACTTGAGAACCCCCGAAGGGTGCCCCTGGGACCAGCAGCAGACGGCGCGCTCCTTCGCCGAGTTCCACGTCGAAGAGAGCGCCGAATACGTCGAAGCCCTCGACGGCGACGACCACCACCACATGGCCGAAGAATGCGGCGACGCCCTCTTCACGCTCCTCGCCAGCGTGGCCGCCGCCGAAGCCGAAGGCCTCTTTACCTACGAAGAAATGCTCCGGAGCGCCCACGAGAAGATGATCCGCCGCCACGACCACGTCTTCGGCGCGGAAAAGGCGAGCACGCCGGAAGAAGCCATTGAGGCCTGGGAACGCAGCAAGGCTGCGGAGCGCGCACAAAAAGGAACAGGGTCCTCGTGAACCACTTCCGGAAAACCCGCCCCACGAACAGTGCGAATCCCCCGAAAAATGGATTCTATTCGAGATAAGCTCGAAATCCCTGAAAAAATGGTGTATCATGGAGCACAGGATGAGAGAAACGGTCCCCGAAAAAATGCGGTGACGTTTCACGTCAAGTCGGGTTATCGAATTACGAGGAAAGGACTTGGGAATGAAGTTCAAGGTAGAAGGTATTATCTCCGCCATGGTTACCCCCTTTACCAAAGGCGGCGAGTTTGTCGATTTCGACAAAGTTGCCCCCCTGGCGGCTTATCTGGAAAAAAAAGGCGCGGGCGGACTCTTCCCATGCGGCACCACCGGTGAAGGTCATCTCTGTTCCACCGACGAACGCAAGACCGTCCTTGAAGAGGTCGTCGGCGCCGTCAGCAAGAAATGCCGCGTGATCGCCCACACCGGAGCCATGGACACCGCCACCACCGTGGAACTCACCAAGCACGCCCAGAAAGCTGGCGCCTACGCAGCCGCCGTCGTCGCCCCCTGCTTCTACAGCTACGACTTCCGCGCGCTACAGGCCTTCTACGAGACCGTGGCCGACGCCGTCCCCGGCTTCCCCGTCCTCCTCTACAATATCCCCAGTTGCGCCAAAAACGAGCTCTCGGCCGACCTCATCAAGACCCTCGCCACATCCCGTGAGAACATCGTCGGCATCAAAGACAGCGGCGGCAGCATGACCTTCCTCACCCGCCTCTTCAACGACTGCCCCAAAGACTTCGCCATCATTAACGGCGCCGACGAGCACGGCTTCCGGGCCATCGTCGCCGGCTGCAACGCCGTCGTCTCCGGCTCCTCCAACGCCTACATCGACATTTATGTCGAGCTCTACAATCAAGTCAAAAAAGGCAACCTCAAAAAAGCCTGGCAGGCCCAACTCAAACTCGAAAGAGCCTGCCGCGTCTTCACCTACGGCGGCGGACTCGCCGGACTCAAACACATCATGAGCCTTCGGACCATCGACGGCGGCTGCGTACGCCCCCCCCAGCGCGAACTCGACGCCGCGGAGAAGAAGAAAATCGAGCAGGCGCTCAAAGATCAAAAACTAATCTAGCCCCACAAAAGAGAACGACGTCCAATCCCCCGGCTGAAAACAGCGCGGGGGATTTGTTTTTCAGCCTGTCAGTTCCCCGCATGTGGCCTGTCGATCCAATGTCGGGGAGGTGGAAGTGTGAAGTCGCAATTGAAAATTGCGGATGTCCTGTCATCCTCGCGAATGAGGGGAGCCAGCGCTTCAGCGGAGTTTGTGCCGCCAGGTCTCTGGATTGCCAGTTACGTGGGAATAAGAGTCTCGCGAGACCTGATCCGGTCTCGTCGCCACGCACCGAACTCACCAGCCCGCCTTCGGGGCCACGGCTGAGAACCGCGCGGGCCCTCCCCTATTTCTCCAGGAGAACGGCGATGTTTTCGTGGCCGTCGTGCCTGGCGGCGTCGGCGGCGGTTTCTCCGGCGCTGTTCTTGATGGTAACGTCGGCGCCGCGTTGGATCAGGATACGAACGACGTCTTCGCTAGCGTTGCGGGCGGCGCGGTGTAGAGCGGTCTCACCGGTGTGGTTGACGGCGTTGATGTTGATGCCGGCGTCAATAAGCTGACCGACTTCATCGGCGTCACCACGTGCGGCGGCATAGTGGAGGGCCGTCCATTGGGCCTGCGTAAGCGCGTTTACATCGGCACCCTGCGCGATGAGGAAAGCGACGTCCTGCTCGTGGCAGCGTGCGGCGGCGATGTGAAGGGGCGTGAGGCCCCAGTCGTTCTGGGCGTTGATGTCGGCACCGCGGTCGAGGAGGTATTTCATGATATCGGCGCTGCCCCAGGCGGCGGCGGAATGAAGCGGAGTCATGCCGTGCTCGCCGCGTTGGTTGACGGATATGCCCTCGTCAAGGAGCGCGGCGATGTCGTGGGGCTTGCCTTCGCTGGCGGCTTCGTGGATGGTCTCATAGCGGACTTCGGGGGTGACGCATCCGCCGAGGGCAAGGAGGAGTCCGGCCAGGGTGAGTTTGCTCAGATGCTTCATGGTATTCCCTTTCGACGCGCCGTGGGGCGCGCTTTCACGTGGCCATAGCGGGAGGCCCCGGTATCCGTCTGCGAGGTGTGGATACCGGGGCTTGCTCTCTCCTACTGAATTCCGAGGGTTCCCAGTATCTCCGGGTTTTCTTCCTGCCAGGAGAGCACGTTGTGGCAGATGGTGCAGTCCTGGGTGATAACGCGGGCGCCGTCTTTGCTGGCGTGGCCGTCGTCGTGGCAGCGGAAGCAACCATTAAACTGGGTGTGCCCCTTTTGATCGGGATAGGTGCCCCAGGTGATGCCCATCTGGGGGTAGTTGTTGCGGGTGTAAATGGACTGTATCTCGGCGATGGCGGCATCGATGAGGGCGCCCCGGTCGGCCACCGCGTCGGTGTGGTTGGCGGCGTAAAACTCTTTGACGTTGCTGGCGATGAAGGTGGCTCCATCCTCGGCCGTTGCGGCGCCTTCCAGGGCGGCCAGGCCGGCTTGCTTGATGCCGGGCAGGGTCACGTCGATTCGGCCTTCCTTCATGGCTTTGTTCAGCGCGGGGCCGGGCATTTCAAACTGGTGAGTGGCGCGGTTGTGACAGTCTGTGCAGTCCATGGCGCGCATTTTTTCAGGATCGATGGTGGCGGGGTCGAACTCGGCGTCGGCGAGGTACTCGACCATACTCCCGTCTTCCTCGGTCACCTTCACATAGGGGATGGTTTCCCGCTTGTCGTCGGAGGCATAGAAGGAGACTTCCCGTCCGGGGCTGAGATGCCAGCTATGGATGCCCTTCTGTTCCGATCCACGACCGCCGATGTGCATCATGAGCACTGAAGTCAAAGGGGTGTTGGCGTCGTCGGCCGTATAGTCCGTGGTAATGCGGAGGGCGTCGCCCAGGTCCTTCTCGGGGTTGTGGCACTCGCCGCAGGTGAGTTCGGCGTCGGAGAGGGTGTGTACGGGCGTGGGAATAGGCCGATCATAGGTGCCGGTGAGAACGCCGTAAACCTGATTGAGTCCATTGACCTTTGCGTGGACGAGTGAGGGCAGTCCCGGGCCGATGTGGCAGTCCACGCACTTTACGTTGGCATGGGGCAAATTCTGATGGGCGATGAATTCGGGGGCCATGACGCTGTGGCAGGCCAGACCGCAGAATTCGACGGACTCCATGTAAACCATGCCCTCGTAGCGCACGGCGGAAATGATGGCGAAGTTGGCCAGGGTAAGGGTAACGACAATGGCAAAAAGCTTGCGGATACGGGGGCTGTTAAAGTCCAGGTCGATGTGAGC
>JBHEKR010000092.1:0-30595 GCA_041859365.1 Candidatus Hydrogenedentales bacterium | reverse complement strand
CGTCCGGTGGTCAGCACGCCCTTTGACGAGCTCGCGCGCTACTGCGATCACGTCGAGGTCGCCGAGGATGCGGATGGCTTCGTTCAGGGAATACGACGCGTGTTGGAAAATCCTCCCGAGGCGTCGCGGCTTCGCGAGCGGGTCGTTCGCGAGACCTGGGCGGCCAAGGCGGAAAGTGCGTTCTCCGCTATCGAAGAGTCAGGGATTAGTTTTCGGAGTTCATTTCGTTCAGTCGCGGTAGAATCCGAGGGCAATACACCGATGAAACCTGCAGAGATTAATCAACCACAAAATGAAACCCCGATGGTCGCACCACGCGGGTATTGGCGGAATCCGATCTTGATCGCGACGGCGCTTCTGGCGCTTGCGGGTCTTTGGGTCACGGCGGATGCGTGGCGCGATATATTTCGCTTGGGGACGACGGACGAAGAGTCCAGCCACGTGCTCCTGGCCATTCCCGCCGCCCTGTGGATAGCCTGGACCCGGAGAACCTACGCGGCGGGCGCCCGGCGTACGGGGACCTGGTTGGGTCCCGTGCTTGTGGCGCTGGGCTGGATTTTGTTTGCTTATGGCGATGTTCAACTTTTCCAAAGTATCTGGCATTTCGGTGCAATATGCATTGTCGTTGGTTGCATCGTCACGATGGTCGGGCGGGATGTCTTTATTCGCCTTTGGCCTGCTTTTGTCGTGCTCATTTTCCTGATACCCGTTCCGGCTATCCTCCGAATGCAGATCGCGCCTCCGATGCAGACGGTTACCGCCCAAGTAACCGCGTACCTGCTGCAGACCTTCGGCGAACCGGTGACCTTGAGTGGGAAAGTGCTGATTGTCAACGGGGTGTCGGTGGGTATTGCGGAAGCGTGCAACGGGATACGCATGGTTTTTGCACTCGCCCTTGTCTGCTTCTTTTATGCTTTTTCCACCGAGCTGAGTACGAGAGCCCGCTTCATGATTATCCTGGCCAGCCCGGTCATCGCGATAGCGGTGAACATTGTGCGGCTGGTGCCCACGGTCTGGCTCTATGGCCATGCCGAGGTGGAATTCGCCGAGCAGTTTCACGATCTCATGGGCTGGGCGATGATGCCCGTCGCATTGTTTGGTCTGATAGGTTTTCGAGCGTTGATTTCATGGGCCTTGAAGGATGACCCCGAGGTATCGGGGGAGTTGGTAGCTTCCTGACTGACCGGGATGCGACATAGTGAAATCAGGACATGCGCTGGGTGCGTGCGTACCCGTGTTGGAGTCTAAATTGCTGAAATTCGTAGTTCCCATACTTACCTGCGGCCTGCTGCTGGGCATAGCCGCGGATCAGGCCGCGCGCGAGGTCGCGCCTCCTGGCGTGGAGGAATACCATGCGCGTGTCCGGGCTGCCTTGGACCAGATCCCGTACAATATTGGCGATTGGATCGGCACAGATACCGAAATTAGGCAGGAGGCCCTCAAGATCCTGGATGCGAATTGCACCCTGAGCCGGGTGTACCGCAACATCAAGACCCAGCGCACCGCAACCCTGCTGCTGGTTCAATGCGCCGATGCGCGGAGCCTCCTGGGTCACTACCCCCCGGTCTGCTACCCCTCTCAGGGTTGGAGTGAGATTTCCTCGGAATTGAGGCCGGTCCCCGCGACCTTTGGTACATTTGACGCCACTTGCTATGCTTTTGGCTATGACCTCATGCAACAGTCCAATTCCCTCCGGGTCATGCACTTCACTGTGCTTCCCGACGGTCGAATCGCCCCGAACATGGGCCTGCTCGAAACGGCGGCGCGAGATCGCCGCTACACGTTCTGCGGGGGCGCCAGTGTACAATTGATTGTGGATTCCGGACTCTCGGAAAGTGAACAGAATGAAGCCTACGACATGCTTTTCCAGGCCGCATCGCCCTGGATAGAGGTCGTACGGGCAGGGTTAAGCTCATGAGCAACGCACTTATACCTTCCACAGGAGGCGGTTCAGGAGGTGGTCACACCTATCAATACACGGACCAGCAGAAACCGGCCGAGAATCCCCTGCTTCTCCTGCACAAGTACTTGCGCGGGCGCTATCTGATCGCCATCGGCTTGGCGGTGCTGCTCGGGCCGATCGGTGCGGCCATCGGGTATATGGCGGTTCAGCTTGAATATACCAGTTCGTCGATCATTCGCATTGAGCCGAAGCTTCCCAAGATTCTATTTGAGAGCGAAGAAAACGGCATGATACCCATGTTTGACTCGTACATTCAGACCCAAGTCTCGCTGATCGGAAGCAGGCGAGTGATGGAGATGGCGATGAACAGTGAAACTTGGCAGGACGCCGGCGGCAAGTTTTCTCTGGAAGAATTGGAGGATTTCACGAAGAGCCTGTCAGTCGTGCAGCCTAAGAGCAGCCAATTGATCGTGGTCAGCTTCAGCGACAAAGACCCGAATCGGGCGAGATCGGGCTCCAAGTCGATCGTGGATGCCTACCGGCGCGTTTACGTGGACAGTGATGTGCAGCAGGAGAGAGAGCGCTTCAATATTCTCGATGAGCGGACGAAAACTCTGCGTAGTCAGATTGCCTCGATAGATGAGAAAGTTAAGCAGATATCGCAGGAGTACGGTTCAGACGACTTGGAAGGCAGATATGAGTTTGAAATGAGCAATCTGCAGACAATTCAAACCGAACTTGAGGCAGCGAAACTACTGTTGAACTCCCTTGAAGCGGTTGCTGGCGGCGAGAATTCCCCCGATGTACTTGACTATTCCAAATTGACTGTAGAGGAAATCGCGTTGATCGATGCACACATGCGGGGCCTTATCGAGCAGCGCAGCCAGTTGGAGCGCGAGAAAGCGGGATTCGAATCCACGCTGGTTCGCCCCGAATCTCGGGTTGAGTACCGGCAAGTGGTGGCTGACCTGAAGACGCAGGAAGTCGATATCGAGACCTATGCAAAGGCCTTTCGTGAAAGTCCACTACTGGCGACGCAACCCTCTGCGGACTCGGATCGTATCGCGCCCACCGCCGCAACGGTGACCCAATTGCGATCCAAGGTGGAAGGGCTGCAGAAGCTTTTCGAAGATGCGAACAAAAAGATGATCGAAATAGGAAGCATAAATATTGCCTTGAAATCACATCGAACCGAATTGGCTCGCTTGGAAGACGACCTTGAGTTGACGAATTCTCGCATTGAGCAGCTCACCCTTGAGGGCTCTGAAAGTGGCCGTATCAGTATCCTGAGCGAAGCAGAGGTCCCTGGAAGCCCATCCAACGCGAAGCGCCGTATGCAATTGGCGATCATGGGCGGCTTGGCGGGCGCCGGGCTTGGGGTGGCGTTGGTGATGGCGCTGGGATTCCTCAAGTCGAACATCCGCGATATCACCGATGCCCAGGCAATTCAGCCCCGGATGCTTGGAGCGCTGCCGTTGCTTCCCCAGACGCTCGGGAGCACTTCCGAGGTGATATCCGCCGCCCAGTCAGTTCATCACATTCGCACGATTCTCCATGCGCACATGCCTCCCCATGAGTCTCTGTGCCTGACCGTCACCGCATCCAACAGTGGCGCAGGAAAAACCAGCTTTGCCTTGTCTCTCGGGCTTTCCTTTGCGACGGCGGGCACGCGCACGCTGATTATCGATGGTGATGTGATAGGTACCGGGCTGACGCGACGCACCGGCGCCACCGGACGACGTAAATTGGGCCACGTGCTGCGGACCTATGAAGTCATAACCGAAGAGGAGTCTCGCCACGCGCTGCAGGTGGCGCGGCAGACCGGTCGCCCCATTGGTCATGCCCTGATTGAACTGGGCTACATCAGCGAGAACGATCTTCAAGACGGTCTTGCAATGCAGAAAGATGTGGGGCTTGGTCTCGCGGACGCGCTGAACGGAGAACACGTTGAAAACTGTCTGGCCGATATCGGCATTCCGGGGCTGACCATTCTTCCGGCATCGCGACGGACCGTTGCAAACTCGCACAGCATGTCACCCGTGGCCTTCCGAAAACTGTTGAATGAGTTGCGGCCGATGTTTGACATTATTTTGATCGATTCAGGTCCTGTTCCGGGCCTGTCGGATGCTATGATAATGTGCATGTGCGCCGATGGCGTCATTATGATGGCCTCACGGGGCGACTCCGAGACGGACGTCCAGCGCGCGTTGAAACATTTGAATGAGCTAAGCGTTCCCGTCGTGGGTCTGGTATTTAACCGCGCCGATGCGATGGATCTGGAGCGGTCCAAGTTCTCGTCATCGACGGTCTCCAACAGCGGACGTGAAAAGCCCTCCAAGGTTCAGGCCGGCGCGGCGGATGCGGATATACCGTGGGCGGAGTTGCTGGAGCCGGTGTCCGGTTTTGGACCGCTTGCACAGTCCGTCTGGCTGTCCACGACGCATCCAACATCGATGAATCCGGCCGAAGTCTCGGCGTGACTTGGAGGGAATCCCCTCGGTTCCGTCAGGATGGCGCATCCAAGGGGATGTGCTGCTGGCGTGGGGCGGGCAATCAGATATTGAGCGGCCTTAACAACTAATCTTTCAGGAGAAACCCAATGCGCAAGAAACACCGCATTATTGCTGTGACCGCGTTATTCACGGTGGTAATCGTGGGCGGCGGTGGCGCTGTCGTTGTCCGCCAGCAGATTTTGAATCATCGAGCCCTGGAGAACCGGGAACTCGGCATGGCCTCTATAGAGCGAAAGGATTATCCAGACGCACTGCATCAAATCGGCAGCTACCTGCAGCGATATGGACAGGAGAATGACCCCGAAGCGCTCTTCGAATATGCCCAGGCCCGCCTGAATGTGCCCCTTCCCAATGGCAAGCATGTCGGTCAGGCCATTGGACTTTTCCTCCAGGTATTGTCCGTCGATCCGGGGCACCGCGAGGCCAGGCTTGAGCTCATGAAACTGTACTCGGGCGCGGGCTATGGCCAGGAGGCGCTCGATCTCGCGGAGAAAGTGCTTCAGGAGGAGCCCGAGAATATAGAAGCCCTTCGCGCAAAGGCCAGTGCACTGGCACGGAATCGGAAGTTCGAGGAGGCACTGGAAATCGCCAGAAAGATTACCGAATTGGCGCCGGAAAACATCGGCGATCATCTGATGGTGCTTGCACTGATGGAAAGCGCGTCTGCGGAAGGTCCGGCGATGCTGGCCTACCCGGATTCCCAAGCGGCGCTTGACCGTGAGAAGGCTGGATATCACGTCGTACGCGCCGTGGCATTTGAGATGGCCGGCAAGCGCAATGAAGCCATCGAATCTGCGAAGCGTGCCGCGGAGATCGTCCAGTCGGATTCGGTGGACGTCCTGCTTGTCAACAGCATTCTAACCCAATTCGCCCTGTTCAATGAGTCGCTCAACCTGCTCGCGCGGACCGCGCCCGAAGCGGACAATCCCGATTTGCTCCAATCCTATTGCCAGCGCCTGTTCGAGGTGGGAAATACGGCGGAGGTCCTGAAACTCACCGGCCAAAAGCCGATTTCCGAGCTTTCGTCCGGATTGCTCGCCGTTCGGGCCATGGCCGCGGGAAGAGAGGCCAACAAGGCCCCTTTGGAGGAAGTCGTCGTCGAGCTGAAGGGGCGAACAGACGATACGCTGGCGGATGCCTGGGCACCCGTGCTTGAAACCGTCTGGTTGCGGGACAACGCATCGCCGAAAGAGGTCATGGACGTTTGCGCCGCGGCCCTGGAAAAAGACCAGTCAAGTCCCTATTTTCACTATTTCGTCGGGTTGGCCCATGAGCGATTGGGGGAGCGGGACAATGCGCTCGCATCGCTGCAAAACGCGATTAAGCTATCGCCCGCCTGGATTGACCCCATACTCCGAAGCGCCACGCTGTTCGCAGCCACTGGGGGGCATGGCGAGGCCTTTGCGCTCGTACAGGCGGCCATGCAGCGGGCCCCCCAGAATGTGGGCGTGGCTGCGGCCGGTGCCGAGATTATTGGTTCCAACGTCGATGCATTGACCGAGGACAACCGCGCAAAACTGCTCAAACTTTGCGAGCAGGTTCAGTCCGTTCAAGCAGCCGAGCCACGCACGCTACCCATCCTGATCCACTTGCGCGCCCTGCAGGGGGACAAGGCCGGTGCGACGGAGCTGGTGCAGTCTGCTTTACAGGGGGATGCAAAACTTCCCGAGAGCACCCTGCTGAAACTCGCTCAACTCAGTGACCAGCATGGGCTGGGTCTGTCCGAAGCCTGCTTCGCGAAGCTCAACAGCACGAGCGGGGGGATGACTCCGGGCCTGGCGTATGCGCAGGCGGTTTCGCGTCTCCGCAGCGGCGATCCCGAAGGCGCCCGCGCATTCTTGACGGAAGCGGCCTCTAAAGGTGGAGATGATCTGCGCTGGCAGACCGCCATGGCCCAGTTTCTCGATCTGATGGGCTCCGAGGATGGGCTTAAGCTGTGGGTCGCCATCGCGGAAAAGGCCCCCGAGGATGCGACGCTACTGCGTATGATTCTGGACTCCAGGACAGCCTGGAATGATCTTCCGCTGATCGACCGCACGATTGAACGTCTCAAGAGTGCGACCGGCGAGAACGCGGTTAACTGGCGCGTTGCCCGAGCCCGATGGATGATGCTGAGTGACAACTCGCCGAAGGCTGCAGCCGAGGCGGCCGCCCTGTTAAACGAGACCATGCGTATTTCGGTGCCGGAAGCCCAGCGCTATACCTTGCTCGCGTCCGCACTGGAGCGGCTTGGAAACATACAGGGCGCCATCGAAAACCTGGAGCAGGCCGCCCAGGTTGCTCCAGACAATGCGGCGGTTCATTTTGAGCTCGCGCGGTTGCTCTCCACTCGGGGCGAGTCCGCTCAAGCGCTTGCCCAGGTGGAGAAGGCCATTGAAAGCAAAACCCTCACGGAAGACGACCGCCGCAGGGCCGCTGGTATCCTGGCGCGCGGGAACCAGATCGACCGGGCTATAGGCTTGCTGGAAGCCTTCCACCAGGAAAAAGGCGATACGGTGCCCCTCGACCTGCAGTTGGCCCAGCTCTACCGGAGCGGCGGGAAGCTTGACAAGGCCGAAGCCATTTTCAAGCGCTTTCTTGCCGAGAGCCCCAATGAGTTTGCCATCGGCCTCGCTGCCGACCTGTACGCCACGCAGGGGCGCAAGGATGAGGCGCAGACCGTGCTTCAGGGGTTGGACGCGCTGGAACTGAAACCGGGACAGCGCCCGATGATCCTCGCCGAGTACAGTCGTATCCACGGCACGGCTGAAGAAGCCGCCCGTTGGTACGAAGAGGCCGTCACCCAGGCGAAGTCCGATCCCAACGTCTGGCGCAGACAACTGGCCTTCCTGGTGCGTGGTAGCGAGCCTGCGTCCGCCATCCAGCGCATTGCCGATGCAAGTGCGGCCTGTCCGGAAGACGCGACCTTCAAGGATCTGAGCGCCCAAGTTCCCTTGTTCCAGAAACTCCTGGATAATGAGATGGCGCGGCCCTTCATCATTTCGGCAATCGAGAATCCCGGACAATTGAAGGATGCGGTTCAGGCCCTGGAGTCCATCGAAAAGAATTCCGGAGACCTCGCTACTCTCGCACTCGATTTTCGGCGGATAGCCGATCAGAGCCGCTATTTGCCCATAGACACGCAGCTCGTGCGCATTTACAGCGCGCTTAACCGCCACAGCGAGGCGGCGGAAGTTGCCAGTCAGGCCATGCGCAAGTTTCCCGAGGCCGTCGAGCCGGCGGTACTTGCCGCCCAGGCCTATTCGGCTGCCGGAAACTGGACTGAGTCCCTGGCGGCGTCACAGGAATGGCGTCGACGGGCTCCCCTCGGTCCCCAGTCGGCCGATTTCATGATAGCCAACGCCCAAATCCAGTTGGGGCAGTCCTCGGAGGCGCTGGAGACGATTCAAGCCTATGCCGAGGAAGCCCCGGACAATCCGATGGTAGTTACCCGCCAGGCGCAAGCCCTTATCGCGGGCGGGCGCGTTGAAGAGGCCGAAAACCTGCTTCGTCCGCGGCTGTCCGAGCCAGGATTCAGGATGGCCTGGGTGGAACTTGCCACATTGGTTATTCCCGATGAAGCCACTGCGGCGAGGTGGTTAACGGAAGCCGGCACCCTCGTTCCGATTGAATCGCTCGACGAACGCGGCGCCCTGGCGCTGGCTTGGTATCAGCTTTCAGAACGCCTCAAGAATACCGCCTACCGCGACCAGTCGCGGACTATCCTTGAGGAGCTCGCCAAGCGGCCCGATGTTACACCGGACCTGCTGTTCCGCCTCGGAATGGTCTACGATGTGAGTGGTGTTCCCGAACTTGCCGAGGAGAACTATAAGCGCGCCATCAGCCTCGCGCCGGACATGATCGCGGCGAAGAACAACCTCGCGATGCGCTACATCACGTCAAACAAGAATCTGGAAGAAGCATTGAAGCTCGCCGAGGAGGCCGCGGCCTCCGCGCCCAATAGCGCCAATGTTCAAGATACCTTGTCCCAGGCCCATGCCGCGCTGGGAAATCTCGACGCCGCGATCACTTCGATTCAGAAAGCCGCCGAACTGGAACCGGGCAATCGCCAGTGGACCGACCGGCTGGACCTCCTGAAGTCGAAGCAGGGCGACGCGCCTCCTGCGGAGTCCAATCCCAATTCGTGAACTTCGACATCCGTCGTGAACTTGATGCGAGCCCGGCCCACAATGTGGTGGCCGGGCTCGTGCTGTAACGGAAGCGATATCGCGGACCTGACCGCCGTTCAGACCAGGGCCGTAGTCCCAGCGCGCGCTCGAAGATACGTGTCGATGGCTTCGGCCGCACGCTTGCCCGCGCCCATCGCCTCGATGACCGTGGCCGCGCCCGTGACGATGTCGCCGCCCGCGTAGACGCCGGGTAGATTGGTTGCCCCGGTCACGGGATCGGCCACAATATTGCCCCACTTATTCAGGTGGATGCCCTCCGTGTGCCCGGTCAGCAGCGGATTCGCCTGAGAGCCCAATGCCGGAATGATCATGTCGCAGTCGATGGTAAATTCGCTGTTCGGCACCGGGATTGGCTTGCGTCGACCCGATGCATCGGGCTCACCCAGCGCCATGCGCATGCATTCCATGGCGCAGACCTTGCCCTGATCGTCGCCCACAATGCGGACGGGCGCGGTCAGCAACTGGAAGAACACGCCCTCCTCGCGGGCGTGACGCACTTCTTCGGCGCGCGCCGGTATCTCGACCTCGGAGCGGCGGTAAATGATCGTGACGCGCTTCGCGCCCAGCCGCACGGCGACGCGTGCCGCATCCATGGCCACGTTGCCCGCGCCCACGACGGCGATATGGTTGCCGACGGTGACCGGAGTCTGGTATTCGCCGAAGCGGTAAGCCTTCATGAGATTGACGCGGGTGAGGAACTCGTTGGCGCTGTACACGCCGACTAGATTTTCGCCGGGAACGCCGATGAACATGGGCGCACCCGCGCCCACCGCGATAAAGACGGACTCGTAACCGCTCTCGAAGAGCCCATCAATCGTCAGCACCTTGCCGATAACCATGTTGAGCTCAATATGGACGCCGAGGCTCTTGATGTAGTTCACTTCCCGATCCACGATGGCCTTGGGCAGGCGGAATTCGGGGATGCCATAGCGGAGGACGCCCCCCGTGTCATGGAAAGCTTCGTAGATGGTGACCTCATAGCCCAACCGCGCCAGATCACCCGCACAAGTCAGCCCGCCCGGCCCGCACCCGATGACGGCAACCTTCTGGCCACGGGGGGTAACAAAAGGTACCTGCGCCGGGACGTGTTCGGCTTCCCAGTCCGCCACGAAGCGTTCCAATGCGCCAATGGCCACGGGCTGCTTGCCCGTCTTCACGAGCACGCAGTGCTTCTCGCACTGGGTCTCCTGGGGGCACACCCGCCCGCAAACGGCGGGGAGATTGTTCTTATCCTTCAAGATGCGGGCCGCTTCCGCGATTTCGCCCTTCTGAATGGACCAGATGAAATCCCGGATGTTCACGCCGACGGGGCATCCGTCAATACACGTGGCGGACTCGCAGCAGCGGCAGCGCTGGGCTTCGGCCAGTGCCTCCTCCGGCGAAAAGGTCGGGGTCACCTCGTCAAAACTGGTTCGTCGCTTCATCAACTCCGCAACGGTCTGCAGGACGAAAAGGGCTGAGGCTTCCTCGAAGTAATTGGTGTTGTACTTGGGCTTTCCCGCCTCCAGTTCATCCACCATCTCCTGAATCCGCTGCTCGAAGCGGCACGCATGGTTTTCCTCGCCATGTGGAATCGCGCCTGCGTTCGCCTGGGCTTCCTGGGTCTTGTAGGAGCGCTGGCGCTGGATCAACTCGTCAAAGTCCACAAGGGCCCCGTCAAACTCCGGACCATCCACACAGGCGTAACGAACCTGGCCGGCCACCGACACGCGGCAGCCGCCGCACATGCCCGTGCCATCCACCATGATGGGGTTCAGGCTCACAATGACCGGCACACCGTGCTTCTTACAGCAATCGGTTACGGCCTTCATGTGGGGCACGGGTCCGATGGCGATCACTTCATCAATGTGCTCGCCGCCGGTGATCAATTCATCCAATACCTGGGTGGCAAAACCCTTGTGACCGAAGGTGCCGTTGTCCGTGGTGTAGAAAACCTGGTCGCTGATCGCCTCCACTTTCTCCTGCCAGAACAGGATGGAGGCGTCGCGCGCGCCCAGAATGGAAATGACGCGATTGCCCGCCGCGTGGTGCGCTTTCATCTGGGGGAACATGGGCGCCAGGCCGACCCCGCCGCAAACGCAGCAGATCGTTTTCCCCGGTCCGTGGATCTCCGTGTTCTTGCCCAGCGGGCCGACCACATCGAGATAGGCCTGGCCAGGCTGGAAAGCGCCCAGGGCCTTGGTCCCCTTGCCGATCTCCTGCATCACCAAGGTAATGCTGCCCCGGGCGGGGCTGGAATCGGCAATCGTAAGCGGGATGCGCTCGCCATACTCGTCGCCGCGGACCAGAACAAAATTGCCTGGTTTCGCGGCATTGGCAATGAGCGGCGCGCTGACCTCAACTTCCGTGAGGCCTTCGGACAGGCGGTGTGTTTCGATAATCGAGAACATGCGTGCGGGGAGCGAAGCGAGGTCCGCAGTCAAGCTGGCTACGCGTCAGGTCCCCTCTCCTTTCGGTTGCTCGCCGAATATGATACTGGAAAGGAGCGGGCCTTCGCATCTTATGCTCCGACGTGTCCCGCATTGGGGCTTTCGCATCCAACACCAATAGAACGGAATCCGCCCTACGATTTCGCCCTGGTGACCACAATCATCGCCTTGTTTGTCGTCGATTTTCCCTCTGCGGAAGATACCGTAATCGAGGGGTAGCTGATGCGATACGCCACTCCACCGATCGTCACTTCTTCGGGTGAATCTCGCTTCAGGTCAAGCGACTTCGACCCACCTTCAAAAAATAGATCGAGGAGCAGGTGCTCGTCGTCCCCATCAACGAGCTGGATCTCGAAGGCTGCGGGCTCATTCTGGTGGCCGACGGGAAACTTGTCACCCAAGGCGGCGTGACCATTGAGCATCAGGTAGGTAGCGTCCGGGATGGGCGGAGGCGAGAAAGAAGACCACACCGCGCCGTCGCTGGACTCCATAGGGCTCGAAGGCGCCGAGCCGGGCACAAAGCGGAGACGCACCGAGAGTTCCGCCGAACCATTCTCGGAGGCCCCGCAACCGGCAAAGAGTACAAGAAGGAAAAGAAACATGGGTTTGTACATTGATGGACTCCCTGGTGCTATGGCGTGGTCACACGCTCGACGCTTGCCACACTTTGTGTGCCGATTCCCATGGCTTTTTCACACGCCGCGATACGCTGCTGGATTCGCACATTCTCAGGTTGCTTCATCAATTGAATGCGATAGGAAGCGCAGGCGAGGTCGTGGTGTCCGAGGGATTCCGCCAGAGGCGCGAGGGCCTGATGCGCCTCCATCCAGTCGGGACGAATGGCCGCAGCCGACCGATACCAGCGGAGCGCGGCTTCTCCATCGCCCCGCTTCTCCAGCCACCGTGCGAGTTCGAATCGGCTCCGGATATCCGTCCTGGTGGCAGCCAGGCGTGACTCCAGAAGCGCGTAGTACTCATCGGGCTTCGGCTCTGTGGACGCGAGCAGGTTCAGCAACACGGCGGAAGGCCCGGTTTCGGCGGTGTCATAGGGATTGAGGGCTATGGCCGTCTCCAGGGCATCCACCGCCTGCTCACGGGATCCAAGTTCCGCAAGCGCCAGGCCCAGGGCCGCAAAGTCTTCGGCGGTGGCCAGATTCTCATTGCGAAGTTTCTCCAGTTGCAGGCCGAGATCGAGCTGATCGCGGGCGGCCTCATAGCGGGCTTCGGCGGTCGCGATCCGGCCCGAAAGCAACAGGGCGCGCGTGGGCGGAGCTTCGGCCTCCAGCAGGGGTGCGAGGGCCCCCTGCGCATCGCTCAGGCGATGGTTCTGGAAAAATATCGATGCCATTTCGAGGCGACTCTTCTCCGTAGGGACCCCGTCGGCCACCAGCGCATTCAGCCCAACCGGTTGGGTGTCGTCCACGCGGATGTCCCGGTATCGATCCAGCACACGCACGAGCGTATCTCGATCCACCACGTCGAGAGGCGCACCAAAAATCGATTCGACCGCCTGCTGCCACATCTCGCCGTCGCGCATTCGACTGAGCAGCCCGCGCACCGTTTCGAAACCCTTCTGCGCCACCCAGTCGTCCACCACCAGGCCCGCATAGGTACGGACCAGAGGATTGCGCTCTCCAAGATACTCGGTCTCGATGGTGGCGAGGGGGAGCTGGTAGCCCGCACGCAACGCCACGATCAGCTCCCGGATTCCGGGGGGCTGCCATTCTGGATTGGCTTTTTCGGCTTCATGGCGCGCCAGGCCCTCGCGAAACCATCGCGGGATGGCGGGGCCCGCCGCCATATCGAGCAGATATTCCGTGACCCCCCGGTGCAGGGCCTCGTCATAGCGATAGAACTTTTCCTGCCCGCCCGCGGCCTCCGGTGTCCACACAAATAAGGTAGAAAGGAGGTAGAGGGAGCCGAAAGGCGCGCATCCCACGGCGCAGCATGCGGGGATGCCCTGGGTGATGATGTTAATATCGTTTTTTGAACTGCAAAGCTGAATGCGCAGTGTGCCTTGGACCTCCACGGCGAGGCGTTTCGATTCCTCCGCGAGGTAGGTTGTGGCGAGATAGAGCCCGTAGTGGGCCGCGGCCTCGTCGCCCGGGCCGTAGTGCACGGCGACCGACCTCTGAACAATCGCGCTGGATTCCCGTACCGTGTCCAGCAAATCGAGCATGTTCTTCGTGCCAACATCGAAAGGGTTTGTGGCGAAGGACTTTTCCAGCAGGCTGGCGGCGGAGTCGAAGCGTGCGCTGCGGAACTCCGCCAGGCCGGCATGCTTCAGCACGGTGCCGTCCTGCGTTGCGCCCTTCAATGCCTGGGCGAACCACGCGCTGCTCCGGGTGTAGTCCGCCCGGGCGGCCAACAAATCAGCCACGAGGGCGGCGTAGGGGGGGGCGTCGTCCTCACTGGGTGCTCCGCCGCTCCCGTCTTTTAGAATTCTCATCGCCCCTTCCAGCCTGTCGGTGGCAAGGTGGCGCGAGTTTATGTTGCGATTCTCCGCGATCAATGCGGCTGCATCCTCCCACTGGCCCGCGATGAGGTGTTGCCGGATCAGGGCGCAGCGCGCGTCGAGCAGGGTGGGGTCGCCTTTCAGGGCGCCTTGACACAGCACTTCGACGGCGGTCCCGTCCTTGCGCAGGGCCCACTGGATGTCCGCCATGAGGTTCAGTCCCAGCGGGGCGTTGGTGTAGCGCCCGAGCACATTGTTTACGGAGGCGGCCGCAATGCCGGTGTCCGCAATCGCGAGGTAGAGGCGTGCTTTTTCGAGGAGCAGAAAGGGATCGGCGGGACAGAAGCGCAGGGCAGCCTCCAGGCACTGGGATGCGGCCTGGGGCTGGTGGCGCGTGCGCAGCGCGGCGGCGGCGGCCCGCAGTCCTTCGGCGCTGAGGGGCGGCTGCGTGGTCACGATGGATTCTATCGATGTGCGAAGGGCTGCGGCATCGTCGGGCCGATCCCAGGCATCCATCAGTGCGGCCCGCGATTCCAGGAGCTCCACATCGTTGGCATGGGTCTCGACGAGTGCATTCAGGGTGGCCTCGGCCTCTTCGTAGTTACCCCGGCGCACCAAGACTTCGGCCAGGTAGAGCCGTGCGGCTTTGTTCAGCGGTTCCACGCCAAGGATGGCCTGGCACCGCTTTTCGAGGGAATCCATCGCGCCCACCAGGTAGTCGGCACGCAGCAACAGGACCTGCGCGGCGCACCAGCGGGCGGGATCGTCTGGGAGAATCTTCTTCAACGCCTCGCGACAAGGCTCCAGTTCTCCGCGATACCAGTAGGTCTCGCCCCACAATAGATCGAGATCGTCCCGCTCTCCCAGCGCCCGCAGGACCAGGATGGCATCATCGCCCTGGCCCTGTCGGTTCAGATAGCGTATGTAGGGCGCGGCCTTCTCCAGATTTTTCGGGTCGGCCGTCCAATTCTTCTCCAGCCGCTGACCCACCTCCGCCGGACGTTCGCCCAGGGGCAGGTTGTCGTCGGTCGGGGGCAAGGCACCCGCTACAGCATTCCAGAGCAGGAGCGCGGCGGGCGGCACAATCGGCGCGGGCGTTTGTGCTTCCGGCGCAGTCGGCTCATCCGGTGCGGACGCGGTATCAGACGCGGCAGAACTCGCGGCAGAAGGCGCTGGCGTCAGAAAAACCGTCCGGGCGTATTCGCCATCTCCCGCATCCATCCCTTCGGCGCGGGTTGTCACTTTGCCGTCGCCGTTGTCGTCCAGCGATGGGTTCTCCGTCTGCAGGGAGCCGCTGGAGATGAAGTAGCCCTCCACCTGCTCGCTGAGAAAGGCGTACAACTCATATACCGACAGCCGATTGTCGGCGTTGGTGTCCGGTAAATCAGACTCGAAAGCCTCCGCGAGGCAGGCGGTCATCTTCGCGTGATAGATCTGCCTCGGTCCGTCGGTAGAGGCGAGAATCGCGCGGCCGGTCCGGGCGAGCGCGGGCGTGAAATGTCCCGAGCAGGGAAAGGAGAGAATCACCCGCTGGTCTGTGCACGGTACGGCATCCAGCAACTCCTTGAGCACGACCGCCGTCATGTCCGGGCCGGGCAGATTGAACTTGGCCTCCTGAAAATCCGACTGCCCATGGCCGATGAGGACGGCGAGGAAGGTGTCCCCTTCCCGGGCTTCGTTCGCAATCTGTGCCACGGTGGCGCGAATGCTCTCCAGGGTGCTGTTCTCCGCCCCGGCGGGCGCGGTGCCGGAGGTCGCCGCCAGCACATGCACCTGCGCTGCGTTATAGCCGTGTTTCTCCACCAGCGCCGACCGCAGCGAGGACAGAGCACCGGCGAACTCCGTCTCGTATTTTGCTTCTCCACCCAGTCCCCCGACTAGGAGGACATAATCCGCCCCGCGTGCGCACGCCGTACTCAGGCAGAGTGTCGCGGCCAGTGCGGCGCGACACGCGAATGATTTAAATCCGTTCATGGGTATTCCCTCAGTGGGTCAAAGCGTAGACCACGATGTTGGTGCCCAGCTTGAGTGCGTCGTTGTAGAGTTCCCTGCGCCGCTGCGCCCAGCCGCAATGCTGGTCGCTGCCGGTGAGAAAGCAGACCATCCGATCGTCGACGAAGAGTGCGGAGTCGGGGTACTTCGGTTCCCAGGCCCGCTGGCGCGGCGACCACGAGGATCCGTCGGGGATATCGTAGAAACAGTGGTAGAGTTCGTGGTCGTGGGGGAGCCGTTCCATTTTGTGACCGGGCAACACCTTCTGTATTTCTCGCGTGAAGGCTTCGTAGAAAAGGAGCCGTCCCACGTCCGCGTCGCAGTCATCGGCATAGAGGAAGCCGCCGCGCTTGAAGTACTCGCGAAGGGCCTCCGCCTCGTCCTCTTCGAAGGTGAAATCGACCTGGCCCGTCATGAACAGGAAGGGCGTGTTGTAGAGCTTCTCGAAATCGTCAATCTCCACCACGCGCTCTTCCCAGCGGCGCTTCGTGAGCTTGATGTTGGTTGCCTGGGCGATGTGGCGGAGCAGGTTGTCGTCGCCGCTCGGCAGCGTGTCCCATTCGTCCTGGGTGCGCTGCTTTCCCTTGAACTTGAAGCGAGAAAACACAAACACATTCGGATCCTCGTCATCCAGCGGACGTCGGCCTACCCCCAGGGGCGGGGCCGCCGCGCTGTCCTCATCGCGCCGTATCTCGCGACGGGGTTGGGCCTGTGCGCCCCCCTGCGCCGTGGTCAGGAGCGCTGCCGAAGCCTGAATACCCCGTTTAAGAAAGGCGCGTCGCGTCGGCATGTCGAATCTCGTGTCGTGTCGCCTCATGCCAGATTTCCCCAGCGCCGAATAGTCCACTCACCCAGCAGCAGGGCCAGCAGCCCGATGAGAAAAGCCGGTTGATCCCAGATGGCGGTTTCCCGCACCTGCGTGAGGGAGCCTTCGGCCGGCTTCACCATTTTCGGGAGTTGGTCATAGTCCAGGGCATGCACATAGTCCCCGCCCGTGGCGCTGGCGAGCTGGCGCAGCAGGCCCTCGTTCAGCTCCACAGCGCGCAACTCCGGGGAGTCGTCCTCCACCACGAAAACCCCGGAGGCTTCTTGCGCCTGATCGTCCGGTGCGGGCGTGGTGAAGGCCCGGATTTTGTGGAGCCCTGCGCCTGTACCTGTCAATGTGTAATCGTAGGTGCCCGGTCCGCCGTCCGCGGAGGGCTGGGGCGTAAACGATGAGACCGATCCGTCCGGCGTCGTTATTTCCAGTGTGATCTTCGCCACCGGGTCCATCTCAAAAGCGGCGTTGCGCGCCACCACCGAGAGTTTCACCTCGCTGCCCACCGTGGCCAGGGTCGGCTCCGCGGTTACGTTCAGGCGGTTGTTCAAGCGGTCGCTCAGGATCAGCGACATCTGTTTCCAGAAGGCGTTGTAGGAAGGATTGTCTGACTTCGTCTGAAAACGCCAGGGCCACGTGCCCGAGACGCCGCAAATCAGGCTGACGCCGCCGCCATAGCGCTGGAAAGCGACCACCGGCGGATCCTCTTCCCCCCGGCCCTGATCGATGCGGCACAGGGCCACCGCGCCCGGCTTCAAGCCTTGCAGTGGAAAGAGGCCCTTCACCGGCGGGAGAACATCCCATGGTGCGCTGCCGGACGCGGTATTAAGAGGGCCGAAGATGCCCCGCTCGATTCCTTCCGGCGTGGGGGAAACCCGAAACTCTTCCGTGAGCCGCTGGGTATTACCGACGGAAAAAGGCAGCACATCGGCCAGGGGCGTGACGTTGAAGCCTCCGGGCGCGAAGGAACTGTCGCCCGCGAGGAAGAGCAGGCCGCCGCCCTTGCGCCGCACGAACTCCCGCAGATTCGTCAACTGGTCCGTCGTGAACTTGGCGGCTTCCACATCGCCAATGACCACCACATCGTAAGCGAACAGTTCTGCTTCCGTTTTCGGGAAGCCCTTCTCCAACTCGCCCGCCGTGTTCAGGCCTTGCCGATAGATGTTGTC
The DNA here is from genome assembly GCA_041859365.1 of Candidatus Hydrogenedentales bacterium. Classification (GTDB taxonomy): domain Bacteria; phylum Hydrogenedentota; class Hydrogenedentia; order Hydrogenedentales; family JAEUWI01; genus JAEUWI01. The sequence continues at coordinate 13,148 of JBHEKR010000092.1, read as the reverse complement.
CTGTCGGTCCACCATCACGTAAGACGTGACCTGGAAACGCTCGTCGTTTTCAAAGGCCGCGCGCAGGGACCGGTATTCGTAGCGCGGATAGCCTTCGACATACAGGAGGCGTTGGCGCTCCTGGACGACGTTGATGAAGAAGGTCTCCGAATTGTTCCACGGATAGGTCTCCCTGTTGTCGGTGGTCACTTCGGCCCGGTAGGCGTTGGTGCCCGTATTGTTGATGGAGAGCTGGAACTCCGCACTGATCGTCTGCTCGCCCGACTTGGGCCGAAGGGTCTTTTCTTCAACCTTCGATTCGTCCTGATACAGCGTGACCGTGGCGCCGCCCTTCATGTCCCGCGCGCCCACCAACACCGTGACGGGCGTAGCCGATCCCTTCACGGCCTGGGCCGGGTGCATGACATCCTCAATCCAGATATCCGGTCCCGGTTCTTTCGGCGCACTGCCCACGGCGTAGATCGGCGCGTTCAGGGTCAGCGCCGCCTCCACGATCTGCTCCTGACGGGCGTTGATCGTGGCCATACCATCCGTGTAGAGGACCACGCCGGAGAGGGGGAGTCCACTCGTCTGCACATGAAGCTGCTGGAAGGCCGAGGCCAGATCGGTCGTACTTTCGGTGACATCCAGGGCGTCTCCTGCTGCCCGAGTCTGGAGATCCACATTGAAGCCAAACTCCAGGGGGCGGAACAGCCGATCCAGTTTCCCGCGCGCTTCGGAGTCGCGGGTCAGTCCGTTCACCGCCGCGAGGCGTCCCTGGCCCTCGAAGTCTTCGATGCCCATGCTGCCCGACGTGTCGAAGAGGTGGATCAGGAACGATTGCTGCGGCAACACCTCTTCCGCGCGGAGCACCGGCTCCATGAGGAGAAAGAGCAGGAGCATACAGGCCATCAGGCGCAGCCCGTAGGACAGGCGCTTGATCCAGATGCCGCCACCCGCGCGTTGCATGATGTACGCCGCTGCGACGATAGCCACCGCCGCGCCAAGGCCCGCGAGCCACCAGCCCGCCGGCCAGCCGCGGTAGACCACCTGGCCGCCGCTCCAGAATTGTTCCAATAGTGATGCCATGCTCGGTATCTTTCCGTTTCGGATCAGGGCGTGCTCGCCGGGGCCGCGCCCAAGGCTTCGAAGTACTTTGCCGCCATCGCGCGGAACTGGGGGGGCAACTCCTGCGATCGCGTCTGCCGCAGGCGCTGCAATTCGTCCGCCGCCTCCACCTGGGTCCGCAGGATGTCCTCAATGGTTTCCAGGGAGGCCATAATCTGGGGGATCAACTCCGTCACGCCGGAATCGCCCCAACTGGAGCTGCCCGCGCGCACCGTGCGGTCGAGTTCGCTCAGCATGCCGCCGATCTGTCCGTGCTGCTGCAGGAGACCCTGCAAACGGGCCATTTTCGTGGCAATGACGGTCGGGGGATCGCCTGCATCCGGCACCATTGGTGGCCCCTCCGAGGGCGGCGGCACCGCACTGTCCGGGCCCCCTGCTGGAGGCTCTGTCGGCGAGGAGTCCTGCGCCTGCGGCGTGCCATTGACGTCGGGGATGTACTGGCGATCGGCGTAGGCCTCCGCCTCCCGCTCCAGGTACTCCTTAAACTCCTCTATTTCAGCGAGGGCTTGGAGGATAGGCTCGTTACCATTGCCCTCAAGCTGCGCCAAGTGTCCCGCGATGGCTTCCTGCGCCGCCTGAAGCTGCTTCAGGGTGGCATCCTGGCCTTTCAGCGCCTCCCGCTGTTGATCGGTGGCAAGATTCTGAGCGGCCTGCTCCATCCAGCGTGCTGCTGCTTCCAGGCTCTGCTCCACCGGTTCCATGCCGCCCGTGGATCCCGCCAGGGCCCCCGCCGCCTGAGCCACCTGCGCGCCCAGCGCCTCCTGCCGACGAGCCCCGTCTTCGCGCGATTCCTGAGACTTGCCGGGCTTCGACGTCTCAGTGCGCAGGGCCTGCTGCTCTTTTTTCCAAGCGTCGATTAACTTCGCGAGCGCCTCCGCCTGGGCCTTCGTGTTGGCGTTCTTCGCCTGGTCCAACACCTGCTCCAGATCCAGCAATTCCTGCTCCGCGCGCGCATTGGCCGTCTTTGCCTCGTCGAGTTTGTCCTGGGCCATCTCCTCGCTGGCCTTCGCCAGTTCCCGGGCCGTCCGCTCAATGGCCTCGCGGATCTTATCCGCGGTTTCCGTGTCCAGACCGTCCAGTTCACGCAAAGACTCGCGAAGCCGCTCCAATTCACGGCGCTGCTCTTCCGCCTTCTGGCGCATCTCGGCATAGCGCGCGCCGGGGGGCAGGCTGGCGCCGCCTTGTGCCGAGCTGGATGACGCGCCGGCTCCGCCGCCGGGGTTCTGCTCCTCCACTTCGCGGGAGATCTCTTCGAGGAACTCCTTCTGGCGCTGTGCCATATCGCGGGTCTGCTCGAGGGCCTTCAACAAAGCCTGGTCCAGTTCCTTGCCCTGGGCGGGTTGGAAAAGCTCGTATTTATCCTTCTCAAACTCCACCTTTTGCCCGGCCAGGGCCGTTTCCGGATCCGGCGGAAAAGAGGAGGGCATGGCGTCCTGCATCCAGTTCTCATAAATCGGCAGACCCACCAGCGCGGCGATCTGATGTTGCAGGGCGGAGTTCTCGTGGGGCAGGGCCGCCTCGGGTTCCATGGCCGACAACAGGCTCTCGGCGGTGTTCATCTCCGCGATGGCGTCATCCAGATGCTGGAGACGCTCGGCCTTGTTGGGGATGTCGGGCATCGCCGAAAGCTTTCCTTTCATGCGCTCCGTCTCCACCCGCACTTCCCGCTGCGTCCGCGCGATATCATCCGCCGTCGTGCGCCGCTCTTCGTCCGTCAGGATGCCCTGGCGTTCGGCGAAACGCAGTGTCGCCACGATGACCTTCCGCTCCGTGGGGGGCGGGGGGCCCGAGCCGCCCGCGCTGGCGGAACCCTTGAAGACTACTTCGTCAAAGGGGCGGACGGCGAGGAAGTAGGGCTGGGAGAAGCCGCGCAGGGAATCGAGGTCCGCGCCTGCTTCAGGAAGATAGATGCGGGCGTCTTCCGCGATGAAGCGGTAGAGGATACTGTCGCCGGGCTTCACGCCCAGTGTTTCCAGCGCCAGTACGTGGCTGCCGACGACATTGCGCTCGCCGCCGCTGTCTGCGGGCGCATCATAGAGCACGTGGGTCTCCGCTTGACCGCCGTTCAACTGGTATTCCAGCTTGAAGCGGACCACGCCAAAGTCATCCTCGGCCGCCGCCTCAAAGGTGATCTCCGCCACGGGATGGACGGACCAGTCCGCGCCGGGACGCTTGACCGTCACGGTGGGTGGTTCGTCTTTGCGCGCGTGGACCACCACCAGTGGCGGCTCCAGATTGTTGTGCCCGGCCTGGTCGGTCAGGTCGAGACGCATGGAGGCATCCGCCTCGATCCGGAAATCGAAACGTGCCACGGTGGCCATGCCCGCCGGCCCATCCTCCATCACCGCGTGGATCGTCTTGCCCTGCTCGTCGAGGAGTTGCGCCGAGGCGAGGGGGCGATCCGATTCAACGCGGAAGGTCACCGTGGTGCCGGGGAGGCCCGCGATGTAGGAGCCCTCCTGAGTTTCCTCGGGGAGCCGGGTGTAGGCCGGGTGCTGGAGCGTGGCGCGCATGGCGACTATGGACGGGGGATCGAAGGGCGTGATGGTGTACGCTTCGCTTTCCCGCGCATTCGCATCGCGCGACTCGTAGTCGCTCGAAAAGGACGCGAGCCAGGCGCCGAAGCGGTCTCCGTAACTCCGCTCGCCGGGCGGGACCACCACGCTGACCTGGTACTCCGTCACCGTCTGGATGTCGTGCAGCGCCACATAGTACACAGCGGGACGATTCGCGTCCGCCAGCATGTTCTGCTCGCCCCGCTCGTCCGCGGCCCCTTCGATGGTCGAGGTCGTCCGCGTTTTCAATACGGGTGGAAAAGAAGCGAGGTCCAGCGTGCCGGTGGTCGTCAGTTCGGCCTCAACGGTCAGGCTGGAGCCTCGGGGCGTTTCCACACTGCCCGGCCGGATGGCGAGTCCCTCGATCTTTCCTGCCCCCGAGACCAGCCAGGCGGGCTCGCTCTTGTAGAGGTAGAGTGCCGTCGCCATCCGGCCCGGCCATGGGGCAAGCAGCACCTGGAGCACGAAGAAGACTATGAAGGGAACTACCGCGAGGCCGAAGGCCCGCTGTATCAGGCGCTTCGGAACGGCCTGGGCGGGGTTGAAGCCGCCGAAGTGGCGCGCGGTGTCGTGGAGGAGTGCCAGGGCCACGGGGCTCTCGCGGAATCGCTCCGCCCCTTCGCCTTCCTGGGAAAAGTCCACGCAGGTCACCAGGCGATCGCCGAGCAGGGGAAACATCTCTTCGCAGCGCAGGGCCCAGCGCCGCAATCGATTTTTGTTGCCCGAGTGCCGGCCCTGAACGAGGTACCGCGCGCCATACCACGCACCCGCGCCCATGGCGGCGACGTGGAGGAGGAGCAGGATCAGGCGCAGAGGCTCCGGAAAAGGGATGAGCAGGGCGAGCGTGCCCAGCAGGAGCAAGGAGCCGAGCCAGCACCACGCGGCGCGGGTAAGGGCACGGCCCAGCGCATGGAGCAACACGCGACGGCGAAGCTCGTGAATCTTACCGAAGATGTGGGCTAGTTGGTGGGTGATGGAAATCATCTGGGCGCCCGAGGCGCTGCGGGGTGTGGTAGTGAATCGTTCCATGACCTATCGTACCGTCCGGCTTGCGATGAGGGTTTCCGCCGCCATACAGGCCAGCGCGACGACCAGCAGATAGTGCCCGAAGCGTCCGCCCGCGTCGGGTTCCGGCGGGGACTCCAGGGATTCGGCATTCACGCCCGCCACCAGGGCCGCCTGCGCTCCCGCCGCGCCGGCTACTTTGATTCGCGAAGGTTCCATGGGCGCCAGGTCCGACTCCTCGGGGCGCAGGCGCACGGCAAGGATACGTTCCGCGTCGCCGTTCCGGAGGCGATAGGCCCCGGGCTCCTTCATCATCCCCCGATCACCCTCGGCCGGGACCGTCCCGCCCTCCAACGGTTCCAGGGTGGCCTCCGGCGCAGTCAGCAGTTCCTGCACGACCTCGCCCACGTGGTACGCGATGCGGGGCTTGGCCCGCTCCGCGCACTCGGAAACCAACTGGTAGAGGAAAGGGGAAAAGGTGGGACGCAACACCAGATCACTCGCACGGGGATCGAGGGAGGTGGTGCAGAGAAACACGTTGCCCGCGCCCAGCGTGTGCTCCACGAGGAAGGGGCTGGCATCGTCATAGCGCATGAGGGCCTGAACCGCCTCGACCCCTTCCGGCAGGCCCACTTCGAGATAACGGTAGGCCCGGGGATAGAGGTGGGAAGCGGCGTCGCGCTCCTCCGAACCCGCGAGGGCATTCCGGGTCTTGTGGGACGTAACGAGGCGATACTCGCCCGACTCCCGGTTCAGGGATTTCCAGCCCTGTACCGAAACACCGCACAACTCCGGGTAGGCGCCCTGCAAGGGGGCCGTCTGCCGCGAATCGCCATCGGGAAACAGAATGAGATTCCCGCCCGAGGTCACGTAGTCCTTGAGGTGGGCGAGAATTGCGGGCGTGGACGATTCCGCGCCGCAAATGATCGCCACGGGATGCTTCTCCGCGGAAAGTTCGCCGAGGCGCGTCGGCTCGATCCAGGCCGCTTCCACGTGATCGCCAAAAGCGGCGACGGCGGCCTTCAGGTAGGGATTGTCGGTGTAACCACCAAGACTCTTGTTGTCGGCGAGAACGCGACGTCCCGGCGCACTGACCATGACGCGGAGGGGCACCCGGCCCGGAAACAGGGCGGTGAAGCGATTGTCTTCGGTCAATCCGTCGCGAATCGTGAGCTCGGCGCTCAGGAGGCAATCGTTGTCCAGTTTTGCGTCCAGCGCGATATCCTCCACGTGTCGCCCCGTATCTTCGAAGGCGATTTCGCGCGTGTCGAGAGCCTTACCGTCGCGGGAGAGCGTCAAGGTGCCCGAGGCGCTGCCCGTGCCGAAGCTCTCCAGTTGCACCCGGACCGAACGGCCCTTCTCCACGTCGATTTCCGACAGGCCGGTGATCGCCGCGTTCCACACCGGGCTTTCGCCCGCGGGTACCATGACGAAGGCCACATCTTCCGCAATATCCACCTGGTCCGCCACTTGATCGAAACCCGACCGTTGGAAATCGCTGATGAGATAGACCGTCCGTTTTTTCGCGTTCATCTTCATGCCGAGGCTGGCGCCCGCGCGCATGGCGGCGATAAGGTTTGTCCCGCCATAGCCCGGCTCCGCGCCGTCCAGGGCCGCCGACAGGGCGATGAGATCCGTACTGCCTTCCACGGCCACGCGGGCGCTCTCGTCAAAAAAGAGGAGGGACATGGGGCTACCCGCGGGGAGGCGCGAGGCGTGGGTGCGCACGGCCTCCAGGGCCTTGTTCCATCGCTCGCCCGAGCGCATGCTCAGGGAGGTGTCCACGGCAAATACGGCGCCGATATCCGCCTGGGGCCCGTCTTCCGTCGTAGTGGACGAGCCCAGGTAGGGACGCGCGAAGGCGGCCGCGATGAGCAACACCACCGCGATGCGTAGGAGCAGAAGCAGCAAATTCTTGAGGCGATGCATGGCCACCGTCTGCAGTGCGCTCTCCGGCAGAAAGCGCAGCGTCGGCAGCACCTGCCGCTTCGGCCGGTTGCGCAGCATCAAGTGGATCAGCAGGGGGCCACCGGCCGCCAGGGCAGCGAAAAGCAGCAGTGGGTTCATGAAGAGCATGGGTCAACTCCCGCGACACGTTGGCATGGGGTTCTGAGCCCTTTTACGTTCCTTCGAGCCATGGCGCTCATCCCCCCCGACCCGGCTGGCCCAGAAAGGACAGCAGCGCGCGATCCAGCGGCTCCGACGTGTTCAAAATAGTGTAGGACATGTTGACCCGGCCCAGCTCCTCCTTGTAGAACGCGGTGAATTTGTTCATGGCCTCCAGATACGCCTTCCGCACATCTTCCGCGAGCGCGGGGGTCATGGCGTTTGATTCGGGGTCGACGAAGTGGTGGGGGCCGCTGAAGTCGAAGTTCAGCTCGGCCTCGTCCAGGGTGTGAAAGACCACCACGTCGTTTCCGCCGAACTTAAGGTGCCGCAGCGCCGCCACCACGTCCGCGGGCTCATCCAGCAGATCGGAAATGATGATTACCATCCCACGGCGCTTGATCCGCGCCGCCACGCGATGGAGGGCCTCCGCGAGGCGTGTCTGCCGGGCGGGTTGCACCTGCTCCAGACGCCCGATCAATTCGATGAGGTGGGCGCGCGTGTTTTTTGCCGGCATCTCGGCGCGGATCGTCTCATCCATCACGACCAGGCCCACCGCGTCGTTCTGCTGTTGCAGCAGGTAGGCAAGGGACGCCGCCAGGATGCCACCATACTGCCATTTCGTTACCGCGCCCGATCCGAAGCCCATGGACGCGCTCGCGTCGATGACGAGATGGGCATCCAGGTTGGTCTCATCCTCGAACTCCTTGATGTAGTAGCGATCGCTCCGGGCGTAGGCCTTCCAGTCCACCTTCTTCGGGTCGTCCCCCGGCTGGTAGCGGCGATATTCCGCAAACTCGATGGAGAGGCCCCTGAACGGGCTTCGGTGGAGCCCCGCCAGCACGCCCTCCACCACGGTGGCGGCGCGGAGCTCCATGGTCCGCAATTGCGCCACGAGTTCCGGTCTCAAGAATCGTTTATTGGCAACGGCCATTCATCAAACCCCTCGGCTGGGTGGTGCTCATCGAATGCCCGAAGACGGTTCGGGTAGTTCCTTGATCAGGCGCGCGATAATGCCGTCGGCGGAGGCGCCTTCGGACTCCGCGAAGTAATTGGTGAGCACCCGGTGGCGCAGGGCCGGTCCCGCCAGACGCTGGATGTCCTTGATGCTTACATGGTAGTGACCGTGGAGCAGGGCCCAGGCCTTGGCCGCCAGCACCAGTTGCTGGCCGCCGCGAATGCCCGCGCCCCAGGTCACGTATTTGTTTACGTAGGCGTAGGGATTGTTCTCGCCCGGGCGCGTGGCCGCAGCCAGGCGCACGGCATAGCGCGCCACGTGGTCCGACACCGGCACGGCCCGCACGAGGCCCTGGTAGAAGCGGAGCTTCTCTCCGGAGAGAACGGGTTTCATATTTTCGCTCCACTGAGACGTGGTATTCAGCACCACCTGCACCTCGTCGTCCTCCTGGAGGTAACCCACCTTGAGGTTAAACATGAAGCGGTCCAACTGGGCCTCGGGCAGGGGGTAGGTGCCGGCCTGCTCGATGGGGTTCTGCGTCGCCAGCACGAAAAAGGGGTCTTCCAGCGTAAAGGTGCGCCCGCAGGTGGTGACGCGCCGTTCCTGCATGGCCTCGAGCAGCGCCGACTGGGTTTTGGGCGGCGTCCGGTTAATTTCATCCGCGAGGATCAAGTTGGCGAAAATGGGGCCCTCCACAAAGCGGAATTCGCGCCGGCCCGTGGCCCGCTCTTCTTCCAGAATCTCCGTGCCGGTAATGTCCGAGGGCATGAGGTCGGGCGTGAACTGGATCCGGCTGAACTTCAGGGCGAGCAACTGGCCAATGGAACGGACCATGAGGGTCTTGGCCAGTCCCGGCAGGCCGGTCAGCAGACAATGCCCTCCCGACAGGAGGCAGGTTAGGATCAGGTCGATCACGTCCTGTTGCCCCACCACCACCTCGGAGATGTCGGCCAGAAGTCGCTTCCTGAACTCGGCAACCTCCCGGACAACGGCTTCGTCCGGTACGGTATTCTCATGGGTCTGCCTGCGCTGCGCTTCCATTCGGGCTTCCTTTCCTGACCAGGTCTACGGTTGTTTTAAGTCATTCATCGCCGGACACGCCCCCCGGCGCGTCCCGACGCGTTATTTCGGCAAATTGGCATCCAGGAACGACCAGATTTCCGCGGCGCTTTCACCGGTCTTCACGACCACCCCGGTGGCGTCAACCAGGGTTGCGGCGGGCCAGTTCACCAGGCCCAGCTCCGCGGCAACGCCCTGGGTCGCATCGGGCCCGTTGAAGATCTGGGGATAGACGATCTTGTGCTCCTCCAGATAACGCTCCAGGTCTTCCTTCCGGTAGTCCATCGATATTCCTATCATCTGCAGCCCGCGATCCTTGAACTTTGGATACAGATCATTAATGTCAAAAGGCACGTCCCGGTTGCATGCGCTGTACCAGGTCGACCAGGCGTAGAGCAGCAGGTAGCCCTTCGAGGGCGGCGCGACTTCAATGGACTGCCCGGCCACAGTCTGGGCCTTCACGCGCGGGAGCGTATCGCCGACGCGCAGGGCCAGCTTCGCCGAGGCGGGAAGTTTCTGGCCCATAAGGGCGTACTCACCCGAGAGCTTTCTCGCCAGCCTCCAGCGATACCCCATGAAACTGCTGGGCTGGCCGAGGGGCGCCGCATTCTGGATGCGGTCGCCGCCGCCCCCGGCGCTGTTGGAAACCCACACGCCCAGCGCGCCGTCTTCATCGGCCAGATCGCCGTCGGCATCGGTGTCCAGCAGAAGGAAGCGGTGCTGTCCCGCCAGGGGCGAATTCTCCGCCTGGGGCAGGGTGACCGCCCCGTCCAGATACACCCGGTTGATGCATTCCATGCGATCACGGCTCACCGAAGCCTTCGGCGGGGAGACGGACGTATCGATCAGGATGGGACGTCGTAGCCAGAGCGCGTCGTTCCGCCCCATGAGACCCGCCGCAAACAGGCCGCCGTTTGCGAAGTCCACGCCCTCTTCAAAGTGGACATCGTCGGTCAGATCCGTGTTGCCGTTCTCATCCAGATACACCCACAGACTTCCATTCACCTTTTCGTCACTGACCACCGCGATTTCCGTCGGCGTACCGTTGATGCTCGTCCGGAGTGTTCCCGCCGGGGTCGGCGTGGTCGTGAAGGGCGGGGCTTTGGTCACGCCCGTGAGCGTGCCGGCCTGGGCTCCCAGCAGGATTTCCTGGGGCTGGATAAAGGTCAATAGTGCGCTGTCAGCGTCCAGGACGCGTTCCACGGGTTGATAGGCCAGCGTAATCTGATCGTCCGCAGCGGTCGCGGAACCCGGATCGATCAGCGGCAACACCTCGGGGTCCGCTTCGGGAATCGCCCGGCTGGACGTGAGTATGGCCCGCTCTTCTTTGCGGATGACGGCTGGCGCACCGTTCGATGGTTCCACGCGTACGGTGCCGGAGCGCACCCGGATCACGGTGGGCTGGGCCTCCTTTACGCTCACTTCAAACTCCGTGCCCAGATCCACCACCGCGCCCTGGGGCACCAGCACGGTGAAGCCCGATCCATCATCCGGGACCGAGTTCACCCTGTAGTCCACCACACCGGCGCTCTGATCCACTTCCATGCGGCTGCTCACTTCAAACCGGGCGGGTCCTCGTGCCCGCAGCCGTGTGGCGGGGGGTAGCGTCATTTCCGCGAAAGCGCCTTCCGCGAGGCGCAGCGCCACCGGCAATCGCAATTCGCCCGCCGTCGCCAGGGACTCGAAATTTTCCGGGTCGGCGCCCCGCGCCACGGTCACATCGCCTTCAACCGCTTCGGCCACCAGGCGGTCGCCGGTCCGCAGATAGCCCACCAACCCGGCGAGCCCCGCCAGCAGCGCCAGTGCGGCGGCGGCAATTGGGGCCCGGCGCCGTCGAATAACTTCAGGGCGGAGCCCATGAGACCACGCCGGCTCGTCCAGCGCGACATCCAGCGCTTCGTCGCCGGGCAGGGGGTTGCGCAGGCGGGCCATCACTCCGTCGTGAATACGCGCGCTGGCCGCCTGATGATCCGAGAGTCCACGCCGCACGGCCTCCGCGGTGCCGCTCCATTCCGCATAAGTCGCCGCCGCCTTCAGGTCCGTCTGCACGGCACGGCGCACGCGCTGCTCCTGAGCCGCTTCGGCATGGCCCAGCAGCACATCGACAATTTCACGATCGGTTACCTTCATGGGCTTCATGTATCCGCCTCCTCGCGGCCCTGAAGGTCCGCGCCCATCCCCAATTCCAACGAAAGCCCGCGCCGCCGAAGACCCTTTCGCAACTGTTCCATACCCCGGAGAAGGCGCTTGCGCACCGCGTCGGGGGCCACACCCAGCAGTCGCGCGATATCCGACGCGGACTCCTCGCCGACCAGCCGCATGTACATCACGACACGATACTTCTCGCCGAGACGCGCCAGCTCCTCCATCACGATTTCCCGCTCCTGGCGCGCGATCAGCCGCTCGGCGGGGCCCGGCGAGGGGTCGGGGAAATTCTCCAGAGGACAACCTTGGTTTTCGTCGCCGTCCGGACTGGGAATCACCTGAAGACGCCGGCCGTGTCGACGGTAATAGTCGGCCACGATCCGCCGGGCGATGCCCATGATCCACGGCGCGAATCGCTCCGGATCGCGCAGGGTGTGGAGGAAGCGGAAGGCCCGGAGGAAGACTTCCTGAACCAGGTCCTCCATGTCGGACTGGCTCCGGACCTTGTTGGCAACGCAGCCCATGACGGCGGGGGTGTAGCGTTCGACGAGGATGGAGCACGCCCGTTCATCGCCCGCCAGGATCCGGTGCACCAGCTTCCGGTCGTCGATGCGACCGGGCTGATGGCCGGTATACCAGCCGGGGTTGGGTACGCCCGTCTCCACGTCGGGTTCCATCAACGATGCTGCCTCTCCGATGTTAGGACTGCCGCGGGTCCTGCCCCGTCAGGTACCTAGTTTACCCTGCCGGTGCAAAAACACCTCCATGGAATTTCTTCACCCGGCATACCACGCGGCAACCTGGGCACCTGACGGGTCCAATGGGTCGAGCGATTGCGCTTTACTGCATCATGCCGCAGCCGGGCCCGATTTCCCGATTATCCTTAAAGACGCCGCCGCTCGCCAAAGTGGGACAGAGAAAAGGCGCAGTCAGCCGTGGAATATTTCGCCAATCGGGTCTTTTTCGCGCGGCTCGTGGATATTATTAGGGTTTACCGGCTTCACGTATCGGTGTGTTTCTGGTATGCTGACACTGCGCGTCTGAGGATCGGGTCGAACACAGCGTAACTCGAAAATCGTGAAGACCTTGAAGTCTCAGCAGCGAATCGAAGGCGGATTCTTTCGGATCTCAGTTATCAAAATGAAAAAACTTGCAATTCCGGGGGCGACGGGCTAATATTTACCCGGTATCGAAAACCATTAAACCTACCAAAGTTGGGTGTTGCGAATGGAATCGAAGCAGTCTTTCAGTACCTCAGAGGTCGCAAAGTACTGTCACGTTACGGCAGACACGATCCGCAAGTGGGCCGAAGCGGGGCGTATCCACGTCTTCAAAACGCCCGGCGGGCACCGCCGCATCCGGCGGGATGACCTCGTACGCTTTCTGCGCGACAACAAGATTCCGATTCATGAAGATCTGGATAATGCCGGTATACGGGTGCTCGTTGTAGACGACGAGAAGGCCGTCGTGTCCGTTATACGCCGATTTCTCGAACGCTCCCAGACCCCCTTCCAGATTGAAGTGGCGCTGGACGGCTTCGAAGCGGGGCATCAGATTGCCACCTTCCGGCCCAACGTCATCTTCCTCGATCTGCGCCTGCCCGGCATGGATGGCTTCGAGGTCTGCCGCCGCATCAAGTCCGATCCCGATACCTCCGCGTCGCACATCATCGCCATGACCGGCTACTACGAAGGCGACGTGGCCCAGCGCATCGTCGAGATGGGCGCCTCGCTGCTCATGCAGAAGCCCTTCACGCCGGACGATCTCCGCCGTGCGCTGGCCAAGGTCGGCGTCGAAGTGGTCTGAGCGCCGGACGCGAATAATTCAAGCATCCCACAGGGAGGGTCCTCAACGAAGGGCCCTCCCTGATTGCATTTCACCACACCGCAGGCATCCGTCCTGCGGCTTTACCTCGCCTGGAGCGGATGAATATCTGATAGCGCCGCAATCAAAACGCCGCCGGGACGACTGTGCCACATAATTTTGGATCATCCGGCTTGAGCGTACGCGAGTACCTGCATGCACACGTTTCAGGATAAGATTCTTGCAAGAATCGAATCACCGGCAATTCTCCGTGATGCCAATTCGAACTTTCTTCCGGCCCGAAGGGTCAGCGCAGTTTTCAGCCCCAGGCAACGCCTGGGGAATAGGTGTTCCACCATTTCGTCGCCCTGAAAGGGCAGCGCAGTCAGTGTTCGGAGCGACGTGCCGGC
>JBHEKR010000376.1:0-13160 GCA_041859365.1 Candidatus Hydrogenedentales bacterium | reverse complement strand
TAGTACGCCTACGGCGGATGAAGCGAGGTACGAGCGAGCCCTGGGATACCTGACCCATAACATTTGAATCCCGCAGGGATGGCATAGAAGACCGTGGAGGGACTCCCTCGCTCTTCTGTGCCGCCCCGCTGGGGCTCATACAAGGGGGGGACTCTGACCCAGGGTTCCGCTCGTACCTCGCTCCACCCTGGGCTACGATATGCCGCTCCTACGGAGCTAATCCAGTCATCTATCGAAGGCACTTGTTCCTCTGGGCTACGATATGCCGCCCCAACAGAGCTAATACAGCCATCTATCGAAAGCACTTGTTCCTCTTCGTATCCGAGTCGTTCGTGAGCCAACAATTCCAACGGCGGAACGGCAGAGCCTAATGAATTCTCACCGGCTGAGCCGGTGGATTAGCTCGGATTCCGCCTCATCCCAAGGCCCGGGCAGAGTTCACAAGCCGGATCCAGGCCCCTTGCGGGGTGGAACTTTCCTCCCTCTTGACACCGAAACGAGCGTTGCTCGATTGAGGTGGCACCCCAGGCTGACCCACGAAGCTCCCAGGCAATGTCCCCAAGTTTGAGCCGTTCGGCTCTGCTCCCCGATCCCTTGGAATCGCCCTCCCCTTCCGATACACTGGTGGCAGGAGGTATTCCATGTTGCGTCGCTCGTATTGGTCACTTTGTTGCGCTGTTTTGATTTCCCTTTCCTCCCCCGCCCTCGCGGAGGTCTGGCCCGAGGCCCATTGGGCCGAATCCACGCCCGCCGAGGTCGGTCTCGACCCCGCCGGGCTCGACGCCATGGCCGCCTTTGTGGGCGGGCGAGGCTGCGTGGTGCGCGGGGGCAAGATGGTGTACACGTGGGGCGATGCGACGAAGCGGGGCGATGTAGCGTCAGCGGTGAAGCCCTGGTTCTCGACCTTTCTCTTCATGGCGCTGGAATCGGGCAAGATCGAAAGTCTGGACACGCCGTTGGTGAACTTCGAGCCGCGACTGGACGAGATCAACGCGGCGCTGGGCCACAAGGACCGCAACATCACCTTTCGCCACGCGGCGAATCAGATTTCGTGTTATGGCGTGAGCGAAGCGCCGGGCACGGCCTTCAACTACAACGACTGGCAGATGGCGCTGTTCTCCGGAACGCTCATCCACAAGGTCTACGGGCTGGACTGGGACGCGGCGGATCGGCAACTACTCGGGCCGCGCCTGACGGACATCATTCAGTGCGAAGACAGCCCCACCTTCAGCGCCTTCGGGCCGACGGGTCGACGCGGTCGCCTGGGTATCTCCCCGCGGGATTTCGCACGCTTTGGCCTGCTCTACCTCCGCGAAGGGCGCTGGCGCGATCGGTCGATCCTCAGTCCGGCCCACGCGCGCATGGCCGTCGCCAGCCCGCTTCCCGCCGCGCTTCCGCAGTCGGCGGGCGTGGCCGCCGAGATGATTCCCGATCAGCAAAGTCTGGGCTCGCAAAAAATCCCCGATAATCAAACGGATCACTTCGGCAGCTACAGTTGGCTGTGGTGGGTAAATGGCGTCGATCGTGAGGGCGCACGCAACTGGCCCGACGCGCCGGAAGACACCTTCTGCGCTCTGGGCCACAAGAATGGCCAGCGCGGCCTGGCGGTCTTTCCTTCGCTTGACCTGATCGTCTCGTGGAACGACACAACGCTGGGTGATCATCCCGTGAAGGAAAAGCCGCTGAATACCATGTTCAAACGGCTGATGGGGGCGTTGCGTCCTTCTTATCCGGGTGGACCAGCGAATACACCGCAGGAATAAGCAGCAGGGTGATCAGCGTGGAGCTCGAAAGCCCCCCGATGACCGAGCGCGCCAGAGGAGCCTGGGCGTCCGCGCCTTCACCGATGCCGAGGGCCAGTGGCAGCAATCCGAGAATCGTCGTCAATGTCGTCATGAGGATGGGACGCAATCGCCGCCGCCCCGCCTCAGCCACCGCGTCGCGGGTGGTCCAGCCTTCACCGACGCGAAGCTGGCCCGCCTGATCGACGAGGAGAATCGCGTTGTTCACCACGATCCCTCCGAGCATGATACAGCCGATGTAGGACTGGACATTCAGCGTGGTGTTGGTCGCATAGAGCGTGAGCAGTACGCCGATGGCCGCCAGCGGCACGGAGCACATGACGATGACGGGATCGCGCAGGGATTCGTACTGGCAGGCCAACACCATGTAGACCAGAACCAGCGCGAGGATCATGGAGACCATCAGCTCGCGGGAAGACTCCTTCTGTTCCTCGTAGTTGCCCGCGACGATGAGATCGTAGCCTGCGGGCCGGGCGATGCCGTCCAGTACCTTTTCCACGTCGGCGGCCACGGAGCCCAGGTCCCGCCCGGCGATATTGGCGCTCACCGAAGCGATACGCTGTTGGTCTTTGCGCTCGATCCGCGTGGGACCGCGCCCCGCCTCCGCGGAGACCAGGTTGCGCAGCGAGACGCGCTCACCCGTGGGCGAGGTGAGGGTCAAGTTCAATACTTCGTCAATCGTAAGCTGCTCCGCATCGCGAAATTGCACGAGGATGCGGTAGGAGTTTCCACCGCTGCGAAACTCGCCCGCCTGGGTCCCCGCAAAGGCGGTTTCGATGGCCTCGGCCACGTCGCGCACGCTGAAGCCCAGGTCCGCCGCCTTGTCGCGATCGACGCTGATTTCCTGCTGCGGAAGGCCGTCGTCCCGGCTCGAGTCGATATCGGTGACACCGGGCACGTCCTTGATCGCATCCGCCACCCGGTCGGCCAGCAGGTCCAGCGTGGCAAGATCGAAACCCCGAATCTCCACCGTCACGCCGTCCGACCCGCCGACGATCCGGTCCAGCAGAAATTGCCCCTGGGGCGCGGTGACGCGCACTTCCATCCCCGGAATTTTCCCGGCGAGGCGCTTGCGAAGGTCATTGGCGATCTCGGTGTTGGACCGCGTGCGCTCCTTCGCCGGCACCAGTGAGATGCGCACTTCGGCGTCGCCGCTGTCACTCGCCTCCGCAATGATAGAGATGGCCTCGGGTACCGCCGGCTTCACGATCTCCTCCATCTTCCGGGCCTGGGCATCTACTATTTCCAGCCGCGTGCCCACCTCCATCTCGCCTTCTACGCGAACCTCGCCCTCGTCGCTCGGGGGCATGAACTCCCTTCCGATGAGGGGCAGGAGCGTCAAGCACCCGGCCAGGGCAAGCAGTGCGGAAAAGATCGTGAACGCCCGGTGGCGCAAGACCACCCGCAGCAGGTCGCGGTAGGCGCTGTCCAGGCTGCGCAGCAGACCCTCGCTGGAATCGGCCAGCCAGCCAACCCAGCTCGGCTGTGATTCATACTTTTTGTGGCGCTCCTCGGGCGACTCCACGAGCTTGGAGGCCAGCATGGGCACGAGGCTCAGCGCCACGAGCAGCGAGCAGATCAGGGAAAACACAATAACGTAGGCCAGCTCCTGGAAAAGAATGCCGGAAACGCCCCGTACAAAGATCAGCGGCAGGAAAATCACCAGGGTCGTTATCGTGCTGGCCACCACCGCCGCGCCCACTTCGCCCGCGCCGTGGATTGCCGCGTCGATTTTGTCTTCGTGGAGTTCGTCGCGTCGCCGGAAGATATTTTCCAGCACCACGATGGAGTTATCCACCATCATGCCCACGCCGAGCGCCAGACCACCAAGGGTCATGAGATTCAGGGTAAAGCCGCCGAAATAAATCAAAGCAAACGTGGCGATAATCGAAATGGGAATGGCCAGCGAAATGACGACCGTGCTGCGCAGGTTGCGCAGGAAAAACAGCAGAACGATTACCGCGAGCGCGCCGCCATACAGCACCGAGTTGGCCACGTTGGCGATGGAGCGTTCTATAAAGTTGCCCTGGTTGGCCACTGCGATGACCTCGATCTGGGGAAAGTCCCGATTGACGGCCTCCACCTCTTTGAGAATCGCGCTGGACACCTCCACCGTGTTCGCGCCGGCCTGCTTGCGAATCGCTACGCGGATACCCCGATGTCCGTTGAAGCGCTCCGTCTCGGACTGCTTCTCGTAGGTGTCCACCACGTTCGCTATCTGCCCCACGGTCACGGGAACGCCATCCTGCAGGGTCACCACCGTATCGCGGATCTCTTCCAGATTGGCAAACTGCGCGGGGGCGCGGAGCATGACCTCGTGGGTACCCTGTTCTATCTTGCCGGCGGGCAGATCGAGGTTCGCACTGCGCACCGCCTCCAGCACCCGGTTCAGCGGCACATCGAGGGCATTGATCTTTTCCGGATCAAGCTCGATGCGCAGTTCGCGGTTGAAGCCGCCCCAGAGGTCCACCTGGGCCACACCGGGCACGCGCCCGAAGCGGTAGCGCAGTTGATCCTCGATCAAGGTGGTGAGTTCCACGGGGTCCAGATCACCCTGCACCCCCAGAATCACGACCGGAAAGCTGGCGATATCAAACTTACGAACGCGCGGACGCGTAATGTCGTCGGGCAACTCGCCGATCTCGTCTTCGATCCGCCCCTGCATGTCGAGCGTCGCCAGGTCGATGTCCGTGCCCCACGAAAAGGTTACGCGCACATTGCTGCCGCCCTCGTAGGAATTCGAACTGAGCTCTTCCACACCCGGCGTGGTCGCCACGATCTCCTCGATATACTGGGTGACCCGCTGCTCCATAACTTCGGGGCTGGCCCCCTCGTAGGACGTGCTGACCGAGGCCGTGGGCATCTCGATGCTGGGCAGCAAATCGATCTGCAAGCGCTCCAGCGAAACGCCGCCAAGAATGACGACGATCAGTGTAACCATCGTGGTGAGCACCGGTCGCCGCACACTGAATCGGGACAGGTTCATTCCGTCGGCCCCGCTTCCGCAGCGACCGTCACGGCGGAACCGTCGTCAATCAACTGCTGACCGAGGGTAACCACGCGCCCCGCGAGACCTTCGCCCTCCACCTGCACGCGCCCGCCTTCCCGGAGTCCGGTGGTGATGGGCCGCCAGGACACCTTCGTCCCCGCTTCGTCCACCACGAATACGCCCGTCACATCGCCCCGCGTGGCAATGGCCGCCTCGGGGATAATCGTAGCGTCTTCCGCGCGGGCCAGTTCCAGCGTCACCCGAATAAACATGCCCGGCTTCAAGCGCTGGTCTGGATTGTCGATGGCCAGCTCCACCCGCGCCTGGCGCGAAGTCTGCTGAAAGATGGGGGCGATTCGGGCCACCTGTCCGGTGAAGGTTTCACCGGGATAGGCGTCCGTCGCCAGGGTCGCCGTCTGCCCTTCGTGGAATCGCGCATAGTCCGATTCGGTGACGTGAATCACCCCCGTAATCGGCGACAACTCCACAATAGCAAGAATCGGCGTGTTCGCGGACACCGTGTCCCCCTCGTCCACAAAGCGCTCCGCCACCACACGCCGCTCGCTGCCCTCACCCCATTCGGCGTTCACCTGGGTGTAGGCCAGACGGATCCGCGCGGACTCCAGCGACGATTCCGCACGCTGCAACTGGGCACGGGCCACTTCGAGGCGGGCCTGGCCCGCGAGCTGCTCCGTTTTGGCGGCGTCAAATTGAGATTCCGATGCGATTCCCCGCTCCCGCAACGTCTCCACCCGCGCCAGTTCGCGCTGGGCTATGTCCAGCGTGCTGTTGGCCTCCGCCAGCGTCGCCCGAGCCACCGCGAGATCGGCGTCGGCCTGCGCCACCGCCTGCACATATTCGCGATCATCCAGCTCCATGACCAGTTGGCCGCGCTCCACGGAGTCCGCGAGATCCACCGCGAGACGCTCGATGCGCCCGCTAATCTTCGGCGCCACCATGAATTCCGCGGTGGCTTCCAGCGTCCCGCTGAAGGTGCGCCGAAACACGATGGGGCCGTGCTCGATAGCCGCCACTTCCACCGGGGCGGGCAACTCCTCGCGAAGTGTCGGCCCGCTCCCCAGCGACGCGACCCGACCCGTATGGATGAGCCAGGCGAGTCCGCCGCATGCGCCGATCAGGATAAAAAGCACGAAAAACTTCTTGAACCCCCGCCGGGCGCGGCGCTCAGAAGCAACGGTACTAATCTGTGGGTCCAAGGTCTTGCTCCCATGGGATGTTCTTACCGGTCATTATCGGGTTTAACTCAAGGTGGCGCCCGCCGGAGCCTTAGTCTACACGGGTGCGGACACCGGATGTCCAGCACGAAGTGGTCGGCGCAACCGTGACGCAGCGGCCCCGCCATCCGGCACGCCTGCTGAATTCGTTTTCCGGAGAATACGGTGTCATGGACGAATCCAAAGCTTTACTCTCCCCACGCGGCGGATCTACACTGGCGCCTCAGCCACAGGAAGGATTCATACCATGCGCCCTCATTGGACTCGTACGCTGGCCCTCGGGTTTCTCTCCCTGGCCCTTCCCGCCTTCGCCGAATTGCGCGAGCGCCCCAATATCGTCTTCGTCTTCGCCGACGAGCACCGCTATCAGTCCATGGGCCACACGGAAATGCCGGCCGTAAAAACGCCCACCATGGACCGCATGGCCGCCGAAGGGTTTCCCTTCAGTCAATGCGTAAGCAATTATCCCGTGTGCTCGCCCTATCGCGCCATCGTCATGACGGGGCGCTGGCCCTGGCAGACCGGCATCATCGACAACAGCATTCCCCTCTCGCCGGAATCCGCCACCATTGGCAAGGCCTTCCAGGCGGCGGGCTACCGCACGGGCTACATTGGCAAATGGCACCTCGGCGGCACGCGCGCCGAGGCTTTCGGCTTTGACACCTCCCTCATCTGGGAACACACCACGAATCACTTCGACGCCGCCGAGTACCATCCGGCCGACGGTGAACCCGTGAAGCCCACAGGCTACAACGCCACGCGCATGACCGATCAGGCCCTCGACTTTATCGGAGAGAACAAGTCCCGACCCTTCTTCCTTATGCTCTCCCTCGATCCGCCCCATTCCAAGTTCACGGATGCCCCGCCGGAGAAGCTCGCCCTCTACCCCGAAGGCTCTCTGCCCTTCCGGCCAAACTTTCAGCCGCCCGTGGCGAATGGAGACGGAATCTTCACGTCCAATGGCTCGCCCCACTACGAGGGCTACCACGCCCACATCAGCGCCGTGGACGATGAACTGAAGCGAATCCTGGACCGGTTCGACTCGGAAGGGCTGTCGAAAGACACCATTGTCGTCTACTCGTCCGATCACGGCTCCATGCACGGTTCCCACGGCGTAGGGAGCAAGCGCCAGCCCTTTGAAGAATCGGTGCGCGTTCCCCTCATCATTTTCGGACCCGGCCGCGTGCCTGCGGGCGTCGCGAGTCCCGCGCTCTTCGGCGCGATCGACATGGCGCCCACCCTTTGCGGACTCGCGAGCATCGAGCCGCCCGAAGGATGCATGGGCGAAGACTACAGCGGTGTGTTGCGCGGCGAGGACGCCCCGGACCGGGACGCACAGTTCATCATGCACATTGCCAAGCAAAATGCCTCCGGCGGTGAGGAACACCCGGCGCCAATCTTTCGCGGTGTGCGCACGGAGCGCTACACCTACGCGGTGGGGCCCGAGACCCCCATGTACCTCTTCGACAATGTGGCCGATCCGTACCAGATGAATAATCTCATCGCCGATCCGGATTACGGCGCGCTGCGCCAGGAATTGCGCGGGCGCCTCGCCCGTTGGTTGAAGCGCGCCGAGGATCCCTTTGTGCTGCCCGCGGACGAGTAAGCGCGCGCGCTAATCAACTTTCAGGTCGAAATGGATCATGGTGTTGAAGAGCGGAGTCACCTGAACCTGGTCTCGCGCCAGTTCGTGCTCGTGCCTTTCCCCGATTTCGGTAACTCGGACCAGTCCGAAGGCCGCCAGGGGGTTGATAACGCGGGTGTAAAACACCAACAGGGCATGCCTCGGGTAAGGCCCATCGGAAAACTCGGCGGCGACCGCCGGCGTATAGGCCTTGTCCATTAAATCACCCGCGGCAATAGGAGCCTGCGCCGACTGCTGGATCGCATAGAGAATAAAGGGGATGGTGGCCTGAACACCGGGGTAGTCGGGCAGGGTATCCAGATAGCCGAGGTGAAACTCTCTGAACAGGGTCTTAAACATCACACACTGGAGCAGGGCGGCCCTGTCTTCCTCCAAGGCACGGCGTCCGTTCTTCGTGATGACCATTTTCCCCTTATAGTGGCGGACCAGGCCATTTTCGAGGAGCAGGAGGTGGACTATGTGCAGTGGCCGAACGTCCATTTCGTTGATGACATTGGAATATCTCAACAATTGCGCGAGGTCAACTTCGGGAAAACAACCCGAATCGAGCAGGGATCTGACCGACACCCGGTTCAGTTTCTTCTTGGGCGTGAGCTTGAATCCGCCCGTGCTTTCCGCCAGCGCGAGAAAACGGAGTGCGCTCATACAGTAGCGGCTACCCGCCAGTTGCTCTTTCGACAGTGCGTCATCCATCCAGAAGACCCCGCCGGGCTCGGTCCATTCTTCTCCGATGAGATCGAGCACTTCCCCCGTCGTAAGGCCAAACAGTCGCTCGTGACGCGTGTCGTCCGCCTCAACCATCGCTTTCTGGAGGGCGCCTATCAGTTCTTCGGGCGTTTCGTACGCGCCGGAGTCAAACACTTGCTGAACAGCCTCGCGGATCGCTTCTGGCATGTCGGGCGGAAAATCCAACTCCTCCGCCGGGCCGCCGGCCTCGACATACTTTTCGTGGATCATATCCACGAGGCGAACAAAGACCGCTTCAACCAGGCGCGCGTCGGCCCGCTTCTTGATCCGGGGCAGGTATTCCTCAATGGACTCCGCGAGATCAATAACGTCATCGCCCGGAAGGGACAACTCCAGACCCTTCATCGTATGAAGGGCAAAGCGTAGTCGCGCCACAATACTAGCCGGCAGCGACACGTGTTCCAGGATGGCGTCCCGTTCAGAAGTACTGATATCGATGGTGATCAATGGGGTTCTCAAATCCTGTCTGTTTCCCGACGGTTGGTGTTTGGATTGGGGATGCCGCGCGAACGGAGCCGGCTTTGTCGGGTATACTACCTTTTTTGGCGCACCTGATTCGCGGCAACCTGATACGCGCCCTGCGGCGCGGGGAGAATGGCATGTTCTATATTCGCTATGCGGCGCTGGCCGCCATCACACTCGCCCTCTCAGCCTCCGCCCTCGCGCAGGAAACGGCCCAGGGACGCGCCTACCTCGACGCCAACCGCAACAACACCCTCGACGCGGGCGAAGCCGGTGTACCCGGCGTTTGCGTGTCCAATGGCGAAGCCGTGGTGAAGACGGATGCCGATGGGCACTGGTCTTTGCCCGTGCAGGCGGGCGGCGCGGTGTTTGTTATCAAACCTTCCGGCTATCAGCTTCCCGTCGACCACGCCCAGATCCCGAAGCACTATTACCTCCACAACCCCGAGGGCTCGCCGCCGCCGGACGCCCCCGGCATCCTCCCCACCGGGCCCCTGCCCGCCTCCATCGATTTCGCGCTCTACGAGCACCCGGAGAAGGAGCCCTTCAAGGCCCTTTTCTTCGGTGACACCCAGGCACGTGGGCTGCGCGAGGTGAATTTCGTGACCCACGACGTGGTGGAAGAGTGCATCGGCACCGACGCCATCTTCGGCGTGTCCCTGGGTGATATCGTGGCGGATGACCCCGCGCTTTTCTCCGAGATCAGTGAGAGCATCGCTCAGATCGGCGTGCCGTGGTACAACGTCTTCGGCAACCACGACAACAACGGTACCGCCACGGAACATAAATACTCCGACGACACCTTCGAGCGCTATTTCGGCCCCAGCACCTACGCCTTTGAGTATGGCGAGGTCGTCTTCATCCCCCTGAACAACATCTATTTCCCGCCGGGAGAAAAAGGCTACAAGCCTTCCTTCACCGACCAACAGGTCACCTTCGTAAAGAACTACCTGGCTCACGTGCCCAAAGAGAAACTCGTCGTCCTCATGATGCATGTGCCCATCGCCCGCTGCGGCAAGCGCGATGAGATGCTCGCTCTCCTGGCCGATCGCCCCAACACCCTCACCGTCGCCGCCCACGTCCACGAACAGTTCCACATCTTCATGGACGAATCCATGGGCTGGAAGGGCCCCGAGCCCCACCACCTTTTCATCGCCGCCACGGTATCCGGGAGCTGGTGGTGCGGGAGCTTCGACGAGCGCGGCATTCCCCATGCCACCATGAACGACGGCGCGCCGAACGGCTACTCCATCCTCACCTTCGACGGACCGAAGTATGCCATTGAATTCAAAGCCGCCAGCCGCCCCGCGGACTACCAGATGAACATCTACCTTGCCGACGACGTAGCCCAGCCTGAACTCACCACTACCGAAGTACTCGCCAACATCTTCGCAGGCTCGAAGCGAAGCGCCGTGGAAATGCAGATCGGTGAGGAGGGCCCGTGGCTCCCCATGGAATACACGGAAGTCATCGATCCCCAATGCCTCCGCATGCACGAGCAGAGCCCCTTCCTGGACATGGAAAAGGACGGCAGGAAGCTCGACACCGTCTTCGGCTGGAAAATGGACTACCCCAGCAAATCCCGCCACATGTGGAAGGCCACACTACCGGCCGACCTGACCACCGGCACCCACACCCTTACCGTGCGCACCACCGACCAGTTCGGCCAGACCTACCAGGCCAAGCGGGTCTTCCGCGTCCGCACCCCGGAGACCATGCCCGCGCCCGGCGTGTGAGGCCGGTCCGGAAGATGTCACGCAAAGGCGCAAAGGGATACAGTCGTTCTTCCGTGAAATTCCGTTCCGCTCCGTGGGGTCAAAGAAGCCCCCCCTGCGTCACCGCATTCCGCCCCTCCGTCGTTGTATACTCAATCGGAGGGCTACCATGATCCCAATCACACCCCGAAGCACCCGAGGCTTTTCCACCCTCGAGCTCGTTACCGTGCTCGGTGTTGTCCTCGTGCTCATCCTTCTCGCCTGGCCGTCACTTCAGGCCCGACGCAGAGCCGCGCTCGGCGAGGATCTGCGTCAAGCCATGTTTCGAAAAGACCGCGACGCGGCCCTCCGCTTCCTGTCACTCGGTGCCCCACCCGACGCCTGGTCTGGCGCTTCTCCCCATTATTGCGTGTACTGCGACGCCATCAAGAAAGGGGACCAGGAGATGCTACAGCGCGCCGTAACCTCCGTTGGCATTGACAACACCAGCGTCCGTTTCCACTGCCCGACGCTGCTGGTCATTGCGCTGGAGCGACACGACACGGCGATGGTGGAACTGCTGCTGAAACTCGGGGCATCGGCCACTCAGCGATTCCAGTGCCGGGAAGATATCTACCCGGGACGCTACGTGCGCCTGTCGCCCTTGGCCGCCGCCATCGAAATGAACGACAGCGCCATGGTAAACCTGCTACTCGCGCATACCACGCCGCAAGACCTCCAAGCCCCCGGACACCCGAGCGGCCCGTTGGACAACGACTCCACCCTGCTCCACAGCGCCGTTCGCTCCGGCAACCCCGAATGGGTCACGCTGCTACTTGATCGAGGCGTGCCCGTCGACGCTCTGGAGCGCCTGGGTGAAACCGCCGTCCACGAAGCCGCGCGGCTTGGCAACAAGGAGATGGTCGCACTTCTCCTCGCCCACGGCGCCGATCCCACGGCCAGGGACGACAGCGGCGCCCTCCCCCTCGACAAAGCCCCCGCACGCTTCCATATTGAAATGGCGACGCTGCTGGGCGCATCGCCCCAGACCACAAGCGGGAAATGACCGTCTCGACGCACGGTCCTCCTCGGTGTCCGAAAACGGAAGGCTGCGGGCGATTGAGCCCCCGCCTCCTTCTCCCCGTTGCGCCTTTGCGTCTACGCGTGACACCAACCAACTGAGCTCAAGCGAAGGCGCGAATACACAAAGAAGACCATTCCATTTTCCATGGTCAAAATATCTTTTCGCCATCCCGGCATCTCGGCCGTTATATAGTCAGAAGGAGCAAGGCCATGGAGAACCGACACACCTCGCGAGGCTTTACCTCATTTGAGTTAATCGCAGTCCTGGCGGCGATACTCCTATTGCTCGTCCTCGCCTGGCCCTCCCTCCAGTCCCGTCGCAGGGTCGTCCTCGGTGAGGACCTCCGACAGGCCGTGGACAAGGAGGACCGCGACGCTGCCCTCCGCCTTCTCAAGCTGGGTGCGCCCCCCGACGCGTGGTCCGGGGAAACGCCCCACTATTGCCTGAGGTGCAAAGCAGTTCGCGAGAATGACGTAGAAATGGTGCGACAGATATTTCAATCGACCGCTTACACCCGCGACACCTTCCCAAGTCATTGTCAGCCCCTGCTGCTGATGGCGGTGAATCTTCCCAGTCTGGAAATCGCGAAAATTCTGCTCGACGCCGGAGCGCCTGTGGCGCAACGCATGCGATGCTCCGTAATTCTGCCCCCATACCACCTGATCGACCAATCCCCGCTCGGCGCGGCCCTGGAACGCGATGACGAGCCCATGGTAACCCTGCTTCTTTCTCGGGCCACCGAGGATGAGCTTCAACACCCCGCCCCGCCGGAGGAACCCGTCGGAAATGATTCCATGCTGCTGCATAGTGCCGTGTCCGGCGGCAACCCAAATTTGCTCAAACTGCTGCTGGATCGAGGCGTGGCATTGGATGGCGTCAACAGCGCGGGCGAAACCGCCCTGCATATAGCCGCACAGCAGGCTGATCGGGAAGCCATCGAACTACTGCTGGCCTACGGCGCCAATCCCGCCATCGAGGACCACAAGCACGAACTGCCGGAGGATGAAATCCCCGCCGCGGAGCACAAAGCACTCTCGGCCCTCCTCGGCGTCCGAAAGCGGCAGGCCTCGGGCGATTGAGCCCCCGCCTCCCTCTCTCCTTTGCGCCTTAGCGCTTCTGCGTGACACCCGCCAACTGAACTCACGCAAAGGCGCGAAGGCGCAAAGAAACTAATTCTCTTTTTCCGTGAAACTCGGTACTACTATCTGTCATTACCTTGTCTTTTTAGCAAGTCTATTGGAGTAGTAACTCTGCATCCCTCATCGTTCCCGTGGCTTATGAGGACTACCGTTCTTCGAGTTTCCGCCCCAAAGGGGCGCTATATATTAGCCCAGGGCAACGCCCTGGGGAAACGGCGCCAGTAAACCAAAGCTGAAAGGGCGTCACAATACACCAACGACATTGTGCCGCCCTTACAGGGCTTATATAGTTTTTGAACACGTTTAACCCTAGGCGTTGCCCAGGGTTAATATGTCGGTGGCCCTTCGGGTCGGAATACCGGG
>JBHEKR010000273.1:0-68897 GCA_041859365.1 Candidatus Hydrogenedentales bacterium | reverse complement strand
CCCCTGCCACTATTCAATATGTGGTGAAAGGGGGCAACCTACTCCGTTTTGGCGAGATCTTCCGCAGGTGTGGCCTGGGGCAGATTATCGGCATAGTTGCGGTAGGCCCGGGGCAGTTCCTCAAATATATCCTTCGAGAGCCAGCGGTACTTTCCAGTCATGAGGGCGTCGGCGACCTTGTTGAAGGTGCGGTTGTGATTGTTCTTAACGGCCTGAAAATTGGCCTCGATCCGCTTGCGGGCGTTCTCGCAGAAAAGTTCGGCAAGCTCCTGGGGGCTCTGGTCGCTCTTGTTCTGAGCCAGGAGATGCTCGGTGTTCGCAAGCACGCAACCCATCACAAAGAGATCGACGCCAATATCCACGAAGTTGGCCAGCAGGAGTTGTTCAAACTCCAGCTTCTCCTTGTACTTGCCCATGGTATGGAACAAGTTGCGAGCGAGACGCTTGCAGGTCTTGGCCGCGAAGGCCAGATGTTCCCGGTTGTCCGCATTCAGGTGATGTACGTTGAAGTCCAGCGTCGGCGGCATCCACACTTTTGGATACCAGCCCATGTAAAACTTCGCGGCCGCCGCGATGTAGGACCACTTTTTCCCTTTCTGATCGCCCTTGGGCATCAGGATGGGCATCACCAGCTTGAAGTGGGTGTCCATGGCTTCGCGGGCCATGATGAGGTGCATGACCTCGGTGGAACCTTCAAAAATTCGGCCCACGCGCATGTCGCGCAGGGTTCGGTTGACGGATACAGGCTTCTCGCCTCGCTGGTAAATGGAAGTATCATCCTCGAAGCCGCGCCCGCCGCGAACCTGAAGGAACTCGTCAAGGAGACGTGAGGTGGTTTCGGTACAAAAGTACTTGGCGGCGGCAGCTTCAAGCCGGATATCGGCGTTCTTGCGATCCGCGAAGGAACTAACCATATATACTAGACTTTCCATGGCGAAAGTGTCCGACGCCATGTTGGCGATCTTCTTCGCAATGGACTGGTGCTTGCCGATGGGAACCCCCCACTGGATGCGGTTGTTGACCCATTCCTGGCAGTCGAGCAGGTACTTTTTGCAAGAACCGGCGGACGCGGCGGGGATGCCCAGGCGTCCTGCGTTCAGCGTGGTCAGTGCGATCTTGAGGCCCTGTCCAGGCTTGCCGATCATGTTCTCGGCGGGGACTTTGACGTTGTTGAAGAGGAGCAGGCCGTTTCCGATACCTTTGAGCCCCATAAACTGACAGCGGTGGGCCACCGTCACGCCGGGGGAATTGGTTTCAACGATAAACGTGGAGATCTGTGGGATCTCCCGGCCGTTCTTAATGATCGACGGTGTCTTCGCCATCACAACCATGAGCGTGGCGGCAGTGCCATTGGTGCACCACAGCTTTTCGCCGTTGATAAGGTAGTAGCTGCCGTCTTCCGAGGGTGTGGCCGTGGTGGACATCTTCGCCGGGTCCGAGCCCACATCGGGCTCGGTCAATGCGAAGGCCGAAATCTCGCCCTTGGCCAGCCGAGGCAGAAATTTCTGCTGCTGCTCTTCCGTACCGAAGAGCTTCAGGGGCTGAGGAACACCAATACTCTGGTGGGCGGATACCCACGTTACCGTGGACTGGCAATAACTGCCGATGAAGCTCAGCACGCGGCCGTAGTTCCACTGGGAAAGGCCGAGTCCGCCGTACTTCTTGTCGATCTTCATGCCGAAGACGCCGATCCTGGCGAGCTCTTCGAGAACATGAACAGGGTACTCGCCGGTCGCGTCTACCGCAATGGGGTCGAGGTGCTCGTCGAGAACGACGCGTATCTTTTCGATGAGCTCGTCACCGACTTTCTGGTCCTCGGCGTCCTGCTTCGGATAGGGATGGAGCAGGTCCCATCGGAAGTTTCCGCGAAACATTTCCGCGGTAAAGCTGGGAAACTGCCACTCGGTTTCCCGTGCGGATTCTGCGAGTTCCATCGCCTGATCTTTGGCGTTCTGCTGTTCTGCCATGCCGGAGTCCTCTTTACCTAACGACCGGTAAGTCGTGCTGGGGTTTATACACAGCCAAGCCGCCGGATTTGGATAACCAGACGGGAGGGCGGGATACTTCCTTGTCACTACACATGCCAATTGAGCATAACACAAATATTCGATTGAGGCGAGCTTTGGCCCGGTGCACCGTCCTGAACCCGTCGCGGGATCACGGAGGGGGCGGAAGGCCGCGTTGTGCTGCCGCCGGGAATTGGGGCGAAGCAGTTGTCTGGAAAAGACTTGCGCGGGGTATGACGGGGTGGCTATCATCCCCGAAACCAAGGTGGGGGCAAATGGTGGCTCCAGGGCCCCTCCGACCCCTCCGGCGAAAGGACTAAGGAAACCAATGCAGGAAAGCGCGCCCTCCCCCTGTGTTTTTGTGGTCGGGGACTACAACACGGGCAAATCCACACTGCTCAACGCCCTCCTGAGGCAGGAAGTGCTCCACACGAGCCGCGAGGAAGGCCGGGCCTTCCCAACCTTTCTGTGCCGCATCTCGGAAACCCATGACCGCTTTGCCGCCGTGAGCGCGAAGGATGGCAGCCTGCTCCCGAAGACGCATGATGAATTCCTGCGCCTGCGCCGCGAGGAGGAGCAGCCCCACGCCTTTCGCGCGCTGGCTGCGGGCTGTGTACATGCCCCTTTCAATAATCTCATCCTGGTGGACACGGCGGGCATGTCCACGGACGCCTGTGAATCCATGGAAATCGCCGATCTGAAAGATCAGGAGGACGGGCTGGTGCTGGTGGTGACGGATATCGAGTACTGGGCGGCGAAACATACCATGGATTTCATCGCCTTCCACCAGGAGCAGTTCGGCGATTCCATCATGGTGGTCGCCAATAAGGCCGACCACCTGAATGCCCAGGAAATTGAGCGGATCCACCAGAAAGCCGCCCAGCGGATGGAAGAATATGGCATCAGCCCGGCGCCCCGCTTCTTCACCCTATCCGCGCGGCTGGAGCAGTTTCGCCTGGAACCGAAGAACGAATACCGCTGCCGGACGAAGGCCCGTGTGCGGGAGCTGTGCGACAGCGGCTTTGATTCTCTTCGCGTGGCGCTTTATGAATTTGAGGCCGCGCGGGGACGCCGTCTTCCCCGGCCCGCGCTGGATGAAGTGGTGTCCACACCCCTGGCCGCTTCCTTTCTGGCGTCCCACGAAGGAGTGCAATCATGAAGTTTAAGGATATGGAAGCGCACCGCGCCTGGGCCCTTGGCGCTCTGGATAGCCTCAGCGATTTCGTCGAGCGTGACGAGGACTTTCACGGCAACCAGAAATTCGAAGCGAAATCGCTGCTGTACCAACGTCGTTGCGTGGAAGATGGCAAGTACCGCGTGGTATTTCTCGGCACCTTTAACGTGGGCAAATCCACAGCCATCAATGCCTTCCTCGGCGGTGGCTATCTCCCCATGGATGTGGAGGAATGCACCTCGAAGCTAACCTTCATCCAGCGTGGCGAGCAGATGACCCTTTCCATGAACCTGAGCGAAGTGGTCTCGGCGGACGAAGAAGAAGCGCTGATTCTGGCCTTGCAGGGCGTGCCCGCCAGCATAGAAATCGCGCCGGAACGGCTCCGGATCGAGATTCGCTTCGCGGGTCACCACCCGGACTGGATGCGCAAGAGCCTGGAACCGCTGGTGACCGTGGCGGCGGACGAGTCCTTCCCCCATCTCGCTCCCCTGCGGGAAAAGATTGAAGAACTCGATCTTTCCCTGCCTTCCGAAGTGCTGGAAGAGGACATCGTCTTCGTCGACACACCCGGCGTGCACAGTGTCTCCGAGACCCGCCAGGAAATCACCTATGGCGTCATCGAACGGAGCCACCTGGTTATTTCCTTCGTGGATAGCGGCTTCGCCGGGAACATCCACGACCTGAACTTTATCAAACGGATTATCAAGTGGCGCGGGCGACGCGTCTTTTTTGTGCTCAACAAGGCGGATAAACTGGAAAGCAACGAGATCGATATTCGCGGCGCCCGGGGCCCGGCGAAGAGTCTGGTGCAGGCCTTTGTACGCCACGACATCCCCGAGGACTCGGAAATCTTCTATTTCTCCGGCTATCGCGCGTTGCGGGCCCAGGAGCTCGATCAGGGTTACATTACGCTGGCTGAAGTCCTCGACGACAACAAGGTATCCATTCCCACAAGTGTCGCCGAGCGAATCACCGACGATGTGGAACCCGTCGCGGAGTTGTCGAACTACCTCATGCTCCAAAGCCGCCTTCCCCACCTCAAGGAACGACTTGTCGATTATCTCCTGAATGAAAACAAGGCCGGGGCCGTCCTGGAGACCGCCGTTCACTTCGTAGGCGAGCGGGCGGACGCCTTCGCCGCCGGGCTCATGAACGAATTGACCCTGGCCCGGGACCCCTCCATGTTCAATGAGCTTCGGGCGAACCGCGATCGGCTGATGAGCCGGCTGGAAGAAATCCGCGCCAGCAGCGCCGACGTGCTGAACCGCTACCGCATTCGGTGCAAGGGTGGCAGCCTGGACGGCGAGACGCTTGAAGGCTACGAGGCCCAGTTTCGCGGCGAAATGAATGAAAAGGCCATCAAGGAGAAGGTGATCGACCCGATTCTTGCCTGGCTCCGCGTCGACAACAACCTCAAGCAGGCGCGCCGTCAGAAATTTCAGCCCCTCTCCGCCCAGACCGAACACCAGGTAGACGAGTTCGTGTCCTCGATCATGGTGCGCCTGCAGACCACCATGGAGGCGGCGGAACAGGAAGCCCGGGCCGCCATCGTGGAGAAGCTCGGCGAAATCCGCGAGCTTCGCGTGCAAATGACCCAGCCGGCGGGCATAGAAGATTTTACCCTCGAAACCTCCATGACGAAGAGCTACGTGGCCTTTGGCACCGGCGGCGCCCTGGTGGGCATTGCCACTGGTGCGGCGGTGGGCACCACCATCGTGCCCATCGTCGGCACGGCTATCGGCGCGGGCATTGGCGCGCTCATCGGGGCCGTGGGCGGCTTCCTCACGCGGCTGGCCTGGAGCGAGGACAAGTGGATCAAGAAACTGGAACCGGTCATCCGCCAAAACGTCATGGGCATGCTCCTTCAGGGCGGCAAGGACAAGCAGGGCAATCGGGCCGCCCCCGTGGCGGAATCGGTCTCGGAATATCTTAATCGGCGCGGCACGGCCTTTTTCGACGCGGTGCAGTCCGAAGTGGACAACGCCATCGGGGCCGTCCAGCGGGAGTGCGACGATCTGCTGGCTCGGGAAGAGGAAATCCGCCGGGAGCGGGAAGCCATCATCGCGCGCCTGGAGCCCAAGGTCAATCAGCTTCACGGTTTCCGCGCGGAGGCACTGCGCCTGGTGGAGACCGTTTTTTCCACGGAAACGGTGCGCGCCTGAGATCCGGACCGCGAATTAACGCGAATTTTGGGGATTGCTTCAATTTGTGATCCCTGATCGCTGACATTAACCGCGATCACGGTTTTGGACCACGGAGCCACGGAGAAGAAAAAGAGATTCAGAGGCACCGGATCTGCGTTACGGCACGTTTACGTTCAAGAAGGCATCGTTCCTTCTCTCCCTCGTTTTGTTTTCTCCGTGCCTTCGTGGGCTCCGTGGTCATTGTATTCTTCCGGCGACCCTGTAGACAGGCTGTTATGAAATTCGCATTTATTCGCGTTTATTCGCGGTTCAGATTCCCTTTTCCTGTCCCCAACTGAAATTTGCGCCCATTTGCGAGAATTTGCGGTTCCATTTTTGAATATTCCCTTGGCTTTCGCCGTCCAATTTACCGGATGAACCGGGGCGGGATGATTTGCTACACTATCGGCAGGTGCATTCCCGTGATTCTGTTTAACCAACAAGTTCCCACTTGTTACGACCCTGGCTGTAGTAAAAGGAGAATGTAATGAACAAAATGCGTGTTGTGGTGTGTGCCGGAGCGGCGATGGTGGCCCTCAGTGGCTTGGTGACGCCTGCTGTAATGGCCCAGGAAACCGAGGCCATCAAAATCGAGCTTCCCGAAGCCTTCTTCGGCGG
The DNA here is from genome assembly GCA_041859365.1 of Candidatus Hydrogenedentales bacterium. Lineage (GTDB taxonomy): Bacteria > Hydrogenedentota > Hydrogenedentia > Hydrogenedentales > JAEUWI01 > JAEUWI01. The sequence continues at coordinate 62,916 of JBHEKR010000273.1, read as the reverse complement.
CACCCCCCTCGATTACTGGGGCCCGAACCTTGAAGCGGAAGATTACAAGGACCGCGCGCCTTTCATGGCTCCCAAGGGCACGGCCGTGATTTCCAAGGGCAAGCCCGTGAAGGCCAGTGGCGATCCGACCGTGGGCGAGCTGAAGCAGCTCACCGATGGCGACAAGGACTATGCCAAGACCAGCCTCATCGAGCTTCCCGAAGGCCTTCAGTGGGTGCAGATTGACCTGGAAAAGACCAGCGAAATCTACGCCGTGCTGGTGTGGCACTTCCACGAAGGCAAACGGGTGTACTTCGACCTCGTGGCCCAGGTTTCCGACGACCCCGAATTCAAGACGGGCGTGACCACGATCTACAACAACGACTTCGACAACTCCGCCGGCCTGGGCGTGGGCGAAGACAAAGAGTACATCGAGAGCAACAAGGGCCGTCTCATCGACGCCAAGGGTACGAAGGGCCGCTACCTCCGCGTCTATGGCAAGGGCAGCACCGCCAGCGACTTCAACCACTTCATCGAAGTGGAAGTCTGGGGCAAGTAAGCCTTACCCACTCGAATGCCTCCGCGCCACCGGGCCTTGTCCGGTGGCGCTTTTTTTGTTATCGTGGAGGGCGAGCGGTATTGTGGCAAACGTAAACACTCAGGAGGCACCATGAATATTTTCTCCCCCATTCGCATAGCCTTTTTCGCCGCCTTGGTCTGCCTTGGCGGCGTCGGCGCGGAAGAACTGGAAGCGATCAACATCGAATTGCCGGAAGCCAGTTTCGGCGGCACGCCCATCGCTTATTTCAGCCCCAACCTCGAAGAAGAAAGCTACAAGGATCGCGAGCCCTTCCTGGCGCCAAAAGGCACTGCAATTCTTTCGAAGGGCAAGCCCGTGACGGCCAGCGCCAAGCCCCAGGCAGGCGAGCTCCCGCGCGTTACGGATGGGGACAAGGCCTTCGAAAAAACAAGCATCGTCGAGCTGCCGGAGGGGCTGCAATGGATTCAAGTTGATCTGGAAAAGTCCAGCCAGATTTACGCCGTCCTGGTGTGGCACCACCACGCGGAAAAACGCGTCTATTTCGACTTCGTGGCCCAGCTCTCGGACGATCCCGAGTTCAAGACGGGCGTGACGACGATTTACAATAACGACTACGACAATTCCGCCGGCCTGGGCAAAGGCGAAGACAAAGAATACGTCGAGAACAACAAGGGGCGCCTGATCGACGCCAAAGGTACCAAGGGCCGCTACGTCCGAATCTACGGCAAGGGCAATACACACAACGACTTCACCGACTTCATCGAGGTGGAGGTTTGGGGAAAGTAAAGCAGTTGATAGTTGATAGTTGACAACGGCTTACTGGCCGTCGACTTTCCGATTCTTGAAAGGTTTTGAAGTACGCATGAAATACTCGTTCCAGTTCGGTTTGATCGTCGCAGCCCTGTTGCTATCCCCCGCTTTTGCAGAGGAGCAGGAGGCACTGAAGTTTGAGCTGCCGAAGCCCTTCTACGGTGGCACCGTGATCTCGTACTGGAGTCCCAAGCTGGAATCCACGCTCTACCCCGAGCGCAAGCCGTTACTCGCCCCAAAAGGCACCGCCGTGGTGTCTCTGGGCAAGCCCGTGACCGCCAGTGCCACCCCCACCATCGGCGAACTGAAGCAGATCAACGACGGCAACAAGGAATTCGGCAAGACGAGCCTGGTGGAACTGCCCGAGGGCACCCAGTGGGTCCAGATCGACCTGGAGTCCTCCCACGCGATCCACGCGATTCTCTTGTGGCACTTCCACGAGGGCGCGCGGGTGTATTTCGACGTAATCGGCCAGATCGCCGACGACCCGGAGTTCAAGACGGGTGTCACCACCTTCTACAACAACGATTTCGACAACTCCAGCGGCTTGGGCCAGGGCGAGGACAGGGAATACATCGACATCAGCGATGGACGCTTGTTTGAACCGAAGGGGAAGTCGGGGCGCTATGTAAGGTTTTCGAGCCGGGGCAATACGGCCAATGATTTTAACAACTACGTTGAGATTGAGGTTTGGGGAAAAAAATCAGAAAACTAATATCAGACCCGAGCGCGCTTGGACTTGACTAAAGTCTTGCAAATGAGACCTATGTGTTCTTTGTGGTTCCCAAAATACTTAACCACAAAGAACACATAGGCTTTCATTGGCTACCGCCACATCGTCTACGAAGGCACACGAATACTTTGAAAAAGTTTCCGGTTTCATATTTTGCCGCCCTCACCCTCATCCTTCTCGGTGCCGCCGTGCTTCGCTTCTACGACCTCGGATACCGCCCGATGCATGGCGATGAAGCGAATCAGGCGATCAAGACCTCGGTGCTGCTGGAGAAGGGTGAGTACGCCTATGACCCCTTCGAGCATCATGGGCCGACGCTGTATTATCTGACCCTTCCGGTCTTATGGGTTGCCGGGGCCCACAATGCGGCGGAGATGACGGAGTCCATGATCCGCGTCGTACCCGCCTTTTTCGGCTTGGGACTGGTGCTGCTGTCGTGGCTTATCGTGTTGCCAATCGACCGGCGCGCCGCGCTTTGGGCGGCGCTCTTGGCGGCGGTGTCCCACGGGCTGGTGTACTACAGTCGCTACTACGTGCAGGAAATCTCCTTCGTCTTCTTCGCGGCGGGGCTGATCTGGTGCGGCCACCACTACCTGACCTCGCGCCGACTCGGCTGGGCGCTGGGCGCCGGGCTTTTTCTGGGGCTCCTCCACGCCACGAAGGAAACCAGTGTGCTCGTCGTCATCGCCATGGGCGTGTCGCTGGCCTGCGTGATGGCGTGGGAGAAGTTTGTCGATCGTCGGAAAATAACTCTGGTCCTGAACTGGAAACATCTCGCCTATGGACTGGGGCTCGCCCTGGCCGTATCGGTGCTCTTTTTCTCATCGTTTTTCACGCATTGGCGGGGTCCGCTGGATTCGCTGCTAACCTACACCACCTATCTCAACCGCGCGGAAGGCCACGGCAGCAGCGCCCTGCACGACCAGCCCTGGTATTACTATGTTTGGCTGCTGGCCTGGACCTACCGCGAAGCGGGACCGAAGTGGAGCGAGGGGCTGATACTGGGTTTGGGGCTGATCGGGGTATTGTGGGGGCTCGCATGGCCCGCGACCTTTGGCAATAGGACGGATTCGACCGATAGGACGGATTTGGAGAACGGAACCAATCAGTCCTATCCGTCCCATCGGTCCTATACGGGCTCACTCTTCCCCCGCTTCCTGGCGCTTTACACCCTCTTCCTCATTGCAGGCTTCTCCCTTATTCCCTACAAGACGCCCTGGAACCTCCTCATCTTCCTCCATCCGCTGTGTCTGTTGGCGGGGCTGGGCGCGCAGCGACTGGTGACCTTTGTTCGCCCGCAGCCCTTGCGCGTGGTAATCGCTGCGTTACTCGTGGCGGGCGCCTTCCAGCTCGCGGGTCAGGCATGGCGCGGATCGTTCACCTATGGCGCGGACGTGCGCAACCCCTATGTCTATGCCCACACCAGTTCCGCCATACGCCGTCTGACCGACCGGTTGACGGACCTGGCCGCGGTTCATCCCCGCGGTGATCAGATTCACATCAACGTCCTCCGCTTCGACGGGGACTACTGGCCCCTGCCCTGGTATCTCCGGCGCTTCCCCAACGTGGGCTATTGGCCCGACTTTCCGGAGTCACCCGATGCCGATGTCATCCTCACCGCCCCCGAGATCGCCGGGGCCCTCCAATCCCGCCTGAAGCAGGAATACCAGGTGGAAATGAATGGGCTGCGGCCCGGCGTGCTCATGCCCACCTTCATCAGGAAAGAACTCTGGGACGCCTTTATGGCAAATCGGCGCGGCCCGGCGGAGGCGGCCCCGTGAAGACATCGCGCCCCCGAATCCTGATCGCGCTACTGCTCCTCTCCATTGGAAGTGTCCCAGGTGAAGAAATCAGCTCGGAAACTGTCGCTGCGTGGTCGGCCCCCTGGCGCGGCTGGCACTACTACTCCGAACTTGTGCTACCTGCCGCCCCCGAAATTCCGGGCCACACGGGCATCGAGAAGACGGATGTCCCCACGGTTTTCCAGCTTCCAGACGATCCCCGCTGGTTCATGTCCTTCATCGGTTTCGACGGTCGGGGCTATCAGTCCTTCATTGCCGAGAGCACGGATCTGGTCCACTGGAGCCAACCGAGACTGGCCATGGGCTTTGGTGAAGCGGGAAGCTTCGATCATGGCGGCGTGGTGCTGGGCGCTTATCTCTACGAAAGCTACGGAGTGGACGATCGGCGGACGCTGAAGAAGCACGACGGGAAATACTGGTCGCTCTACGGCGCCTATCCACGCCAGGGCGGCTACGAGCTCCGACCCGGCTATGAAGGCGTAGCGGTGAGCTACGATGGCCTTGCCTGGCGTCGCGCTGTGGATCGGCCCATCCTTTCCATCTTTCAAGACGACGTGGGAACCTGGGAGAAGGACTGCATCTATCAGCCCTGGCTCGTGGAGCATCAGGGGCGCTATTACAACTTTTACAACGCGGCCGAGGGCGGCGTGGAGCAGTCGGGCGTTGCTTTTTCCGAGAACCTCCTCGACTGGCGCCGCCACCCGAAGAACCCCATCATTCCCGTTGGGCCGAAGGGCAGCTTCAACGAGGCCTTCTCCTCCGACCCTAAAGTCTACCGCGACGGCGACCACTGGACTATGATCTTCTTCGGCGTAGGTCAGGGCCATGCCCATATCATGGCGGCCTACTCGCGCGATCTGCTCACTTGGTCGGTGGACCCGGAACCCCTGTACAGGGCGGGAGCACATCCCGGTGGTCTGGACGCGGAGCATGCCCACAAGGTGTCGCTGGTCTACAACCCCGCCAATGACACGCGCTATCTCTTCTACAACGCGGTCGGTACCGCAGGCCGAGGGATTGGGCTGCTCACGAGCAAGCCTTTGACGGCACCGTGAAGTCTGGAATACCCACCGGAGCGGGTGCTATATTCACACCGCGCAAGACAGCCCCAAATTGTTTGTATCCATTCCCCGACACCCTCCCCGTGTGTCTGTGGTCCAATACAGCAGTTTGACGGGCTGGCGTCGGCGTGCGGCGCATGCGCGGAGAGATTGGTCATCATCAGGAGAAACCCCATGAAGAAAACGCTGTTGACCGGTTGCCTTGCCCTGAGCCTTTCGCTCACCGCAATGGCCGCCAGTGTAAAGGAAATCGAACTCCAGGGTAATTTTGACGGCTCGGTGACGGCGCCCACCGGCGAAACGATGCCCGTGACAGCCCAGATCGTGGCCCTGGGCAAAGGTGAACACGTAGCCAAAATCAGCGTGGCTGACGCGCTGGTCGAAGTAAAAGGCATGACCAAGGGCAAGGCGGAAGACGGTCTCTGTCTCTACGAGCAGACGATTGACCTTGGGCCGGAAATGGGCAGCTTCAAGATTTCGGGCAAGGTGGAGAATCGGGTCTTCTCAGGCACGGCTGAAGGCTCGGATGGCGTGCACAAGTTTTCTCTGAATCGCATCGAGAGAGGCTCCCCCACCCTCGGCCAGAAAGCGCCCGAAGGGGCGATTGTACTGCAGGATGGCACGAACATGGACGCCTGGATTCAGGAGCCCTTCTGGGACGTGCGAAATGGCGTGATGAACATGAGCGGCCACTCCATCCGCACGAAGGAAGAATTTTCGAGCATGCAGCTCCACCTGGAATTCAAGACCCCCTTCATGCCCAATGAAGAGCCGGGCAGCCAGGCGCGGGGCAACAGCGGTGTCTACGTCTTCGGGCGCTACGAAGTGCAGGTGCTGGACAGCTTCACGGAGGCTCCGCGGGATAACCTCTGTGGCGGCATCTACCAGAAGGCGGTTCCGCTGACCAAAGCCTGTCTCCCGCCCGAAGAGTGGCAGACCTACGATATGGAGTTCCACGCGCCGAAGTTCGACGCCAGTGGCGCCAAGACGGCCGACGCGGTTATCACGGTGAAGCATAACGGTATCACGATCCACGACAAGGTGGTTCTCCCCGGCCCGACGCCCGGCGGCGTTAGCGATCAGGAAGCGGCGAAGGGCGTTCTCATGCTTCAAGACCACCATGACCGCGTGGAATACCGGAACATCTGGCTGAAGCCGATTGATTGATAGTCTCACTGCTGGCCGCGTCCACCCCCGGGTCCGGGACGCGGCCAGTGTCATTTTATAGTCTCTGGAATATTGTTGAATGAGCCCACGCACGTCGGTCCACACCAAATCGGAATTGCCCCCCCGCCTCTCCATCGTGATCCCGGCGTATAACGAAGCCTCGCGCATTGAATCGACTCTGGTCCACGTGTTGCGCTATCTGGAGAGTCAGGATTATCCCTCCGAGATCATCGTGGTGGATGACGGCAGCACCGATGCGACTTTCGGGGTTGTGCGCAACATGCGAACGCCCAACCGCACGCCGATTCGGATGCACCAACTCAAAGTCAACCAGGGCAAAGGCGCGGCGGTCAAGGTCGGCATGTCGGAGCTGGCTCGCGGGGCCTATCGCCTCTTTTACGACGCCGACGCCTCGACCCCTATCGAAGAGGTGGGCCAGATCTGGGCGGCATTTGAAGGGGGCGCGGACATCGTCATCGGCTCCCGTTCCCTGCCCGAGTCCCGTGTGGAAGTTCATCAGGCCCCCTACCGCGAGTTCATGGGGCGAAGCTACAACCGCATCTTGAAGGCCCTGCGCCTTTCAGGATTTATCGACACCCAGTGCGGCTTCAAGGCCTTTACCGCCGCGGCGACCGAGTGCGTCTTTTCGCGGCAGACGGTGGATCGTTTCAGTTTCGACGTGGAGCTCCTCTTCATCGCCGCGAAGCACGGCCTTCAAATTCATGAGATTCCCGTTCGCTGGATCAACAGTCGCGCCTCACGGGTGAATCCACTTCGAGATTCGGCCCGTATGTTCTGGGACCTCCTCCTGATACACTACCGGAATTGGCAAGGTCGCTATCGCTGAAAGGAGCAGGGCCATGGAACACCCCATCACCATTAAGCTTTCCGAACAAGTGATACACGTGCCTCGGGGCATGACCCTCTTCGATCTCCGGGAGGAGCACAAACCGGGGGCCGATGTGCTCATCCTGAACGGCGCACCCGCCGCCGACAACGTGCTGCTGAACGAAGGCGACGCGGTCGTGCTTATCCGTCGTGGTGAAATCCCCGCGAAACACGAGCTGGAGGCGCTCATGGCCTCGCGCCACACGCCGGGGGTGCACGAAAAACTCAAGGTGGCCACCGTGGGCATCGCCGGTGCCGGGGGCCTGGGTTCCGCCGTGGCGGTCGCCCTTGCGCGGAGCGGGGTCGGCACCCTCATACTCGCCGACTTCGATGTCGTGGAACCGAGCAATCTGAATCGGCAACAGTTCTTCGTGGATCAGATTGGACAGTCCAAAGTTGAGGCCTTGACGGCAAATCTCCGTCGCATCAATCCTTACGTAAACGTGGAGCCCCACCTCGTCAAGGTGACGCCCGAGAATATTGCAGAGCTCTTCGGGCATGTGGATGTCATGGTCGAAGCCTTCGACCGTGCGGACCAGAAGGCCATGCTGGCGGAGTCCTACGGCATGCTCTACCCCGAGAGACCCATCGTGCTGGCTACGGGCCTCGCGGGCCACATGCCGAGCAACACGATTCGCACCCAGAAAATGGGCCGGTCCATGGTTATTGTCGGCGATCTGGTCACGGCCGCTCAGCCGGGAACGGGCTTGATGGCGCCGCGCGTAGGCGTGGCGGCCCACCACCAGGCCAATGCCGTGCTCCGCCTGCTTCTCGGAGAAGATCCCGAGTGTTGAGTGCGATGAAGACGAGATAGCGGTGTTCAAAGGGATCGCTATCCCCTGGCCGTTTCGCCCGCTGCGCTTCCGCTGCTCGGGCCTCTCGTACACTGCCCGACGATACTGCGCAGGCCCAGGGGCCACTAACCGACAAATTGATCTTTCCCTCGGCGCCCGCTACCATGGCGCCAACGTCCCAGCGGGACCTTTAACCTGGCGGTCTATGTCTTCATGGAGAAACCCATCATGCGAGTGCTTTCGATTCTCACCACCCTGGTTTGTTTTATCCTTGCCCTGGCCTCACCCGCAGCCGAGCAGACGTTCGCCGAGCGTCTGGGCTACCCGGCGGGCTCCCGGGTTCTGATTATCAACAGCGACGACGTGGGCATGTGCCTGGCCTCCACGCAGGGTTCCATTGAAGGGATTGAAGCGGGAATCGTAACCTCGGTGACCGCCATGATGCCCTGCCCCTGGGTGCCCATGTTTGCCAACTACGTGAAGAAGAACCCCGACGTATGCGTGGGTGTCCACCTGACCTTTTGCTCGGAATGGGACGACTACCGCTTCATGCCCGTGGCCGGAAAACGCGCCGTTCCGGGGTTGGTGGATGAGATGGGCTGCTTCTGGGACAACAATAAGCTGCTCCTCCAGCATGCCACGGCAGATGAAATAGAGATCGAGATCCGCGCCCAGATCGACCGCGCAGAGACCATGGGACTAAAAGTCTCCCATATGGACTCCCACATGTGGTCTATGTTTGCAAAACCCGAGTTTCTGGAGCGCTATGTAAAGGTCGCCATCGACAAGAAAATTCCCATACGCATTGTGGGCGGTGCCGTGAAGGGCTACACCTATGCGGCGGAGCCGGAATTCGTGGAGAAGTGCGCCCCCCACATCGAAAAGCTCTGGGAGGCGGGCCTGCCCGTATTGGACGATATGCACGCCGCCAGCTACGGCTGGGACACGACGGACAAGACGGATCTCTTCATCGACGCAATCCGAAACCTCAAGCCCGGCGTGACCGAGTTCGTGGTGCATTTGACCAAGCCCGACGACACGACGGACAAGATAACCGGTGGCCGCACCCACCTCTACGGAGATTACAAGGCCCTGACGAATCCAAAGATTCTGGAAGCCATCAAAGAGGAAGGCGTGATACTGGTCTCCTGGACCGAGTTGATGGAGAAGCGCCAGCAAGTCAAATAAGGACGGCGTCGACCTACTGCCGCCATTTGCGAAAAGAACGGCATGTCCATTGAGTTATCCAACCAGAGTGAAGTGTGCTTCAACCGGCGAGGCTGACCTGTAGTCAGCGAAGACGGCCAGAACATTCTCACGCGCCCCCGCGCGCACGGTATAACGCGAACGAGCCGACTACACGACGGCAAGATCCCCTTCGAAGTTGGTACGTCACGACGCCAGAGAACGGGACAGCCTCACCGGTTGGCGTGAACCCCGCTCGTCGCAATCGCCTGTTGGACGGATAGATTTTTTCGACGTTCGAAGTCGCGGGGCAACGCTGTCCCTATGAGCCACTCAACACATCCATAATCGACGGTAGTACCGGAAAGGTGCCCAGTGGCACAAAGGCGACGTGGCCATCCATGTACAGAACGTTGGTCCCTTTGAAATCGTCATCCGATTTTCGATGCTTCCACGTGGCGATTTCTATAAGCACGGGAATGGACGATTGCGCGCTCGACGAAGCGCCGGCGTTGTTGATATCGGTAATCAGAAAGCGCTCAACCCCTTCGCGAAGTGGTTGAATGGCAAGTTCCCCCGGCCCACTGGGGACGCTAACATCGCTGGGCGTTTGTTGCTCGGCGCGGGCGCGCAGGAGCGCCTCGAACTCAGCTTCGTCCTTCACGGAGTATCCGAGGTAGGCGAAGCTCTCCCCCACGATTCCCTCGGCTTTTTCAAAGTCGGGCTGGGGGCTGCTCCAGGCTTCAGCAAGCGCCTTCTTCAAGCGACTACGGTCCGGGTGCTGTTCCGACACCATGAATTGCGTGTCCGTGACGAGCTTTCCAAACCACGGTGCGAGATCGGGCGTCCACGCACCGTCGGCATCGGCCAACTGAGGCCAACGCTCTCCTTGCGACTCGTTGGCGTACATTTTGAAGATCAAGCCAAACTGCTTCATGTTTCCCTGGGTGGAGGCCCGTCGGGCGGCTTCTCGGGATTTGCTCAGCACATAAAAAACGGGCAGAGAAAGCAGGGCAATCGCGGCGACGGCAGTCGCAAGCCGCATGTAAGAGCGACGGGGCGCCAGCGCACTCGCGAGGGTACGCTCCGCCAGTCCCGGGGGCGCCTCCTCCACCGACAGGGAATTGAGTCGTGAGAGTGTATTCAGTTCCTGTTCAAGCGCTGCCTGGCAGGCCCCACATCCGCTCAAGTGAACGCGAAATGCCTGCATTTCTCCGTCTGAAAGTGTCTTCAAGGCATAGCCCCGGAGACTCGCCCGAACGTGCTCGCAATGTTGTTGCTTTGCCATCACTCCATCGCCTCCATGGCAGCCAGCAACTGATTGACCGCCTTCTTCATGCGGGATTTTACCGTGCCCACGGGAATCCACAGGGCCTTGGCGATCTCCGCGTAGGACATGCCCTCCTGGTGGGCCATCAGGAAGACGGCCCGATGTTTCACGCTCAAATCGGTCAAGGCGCGCTCCATGATGACGGACCGTTCCCGGGCCAGAGCCGCCTCGTCGGGCCGCTGGGACTTCGCAGTCCATTGGGCGACCGGGTCAGGCCAGTCGTCGTCCTGGCGCAGCGAGGAAACAGGGACCTCCGGGCGCCGTTTGCGATAGCGTAGGCGGTCTTTGCAGAGGTTCGTGGCGATGCGGTAAAGCCAGGGGCGAAAGGGGGCATTGCCCCGGAAGCGGTTGCTATGGAGATGAATACGCAGAAAGGTCTCCTGAAACACATCCTCGGCATCGCCGCGGTTACCCAGCATTTTGCAGGCATAGTTGAAAAGGGTCTGCTCATAACGGCGCACCAGAACGGCGAACGCGTCGTTGTCCCCCACTTTCACGCGGCTCATCAGCACTTCGTCGGAGACTTCCGACGCGCCTGCCGCTTTATACGTCATAGACTCATCCATGGTTCACCCCGGTTCCGCTTCATGGTAATCCACAGAGGACCACTGATTACAACCCCTTGGGGAATGCTGGCGCTACAACCAACGCCTCGTCGTTGCCATGATTCCGGGGGACGGGACCGGGTTCGGTCAATATGTACTCCTGCTTGACAGAGGTGTTATCATACAGGGGTGAGGCATTGGGGGGGCGTTGACGATGGCGATTTCGCCTGGAGACCAGGACTAGTGCATGACTGATTTCACCAACTCCGCTGCGGTGACAAAGCGAAGCGCGAGCGGCCCCGGCTTCGATCTCCGCCCTTCCGAAGACTACATGTCACTTTTGCTGTCCTGCACATTACCTCCGCGAAATATAGAAATCCTGGTGGGTCGAATTCGTAATGAGCTCGGCGATCTCGGGATCAACACCGAAGAGCGGCTCAGTGAGGCTTTGGCGCGATTTCAGAAGGCCGTTCCTCAGGGGCCCTATCTGGAAAACATAGTGCTGCTGGAGGGCTCCCCACCCCACCCGCCGGTGGACGAATCCATTCGATGGAACGGCAACTTTCTGGAAAAGGGATTTGTCGTCGATCCAGAAACAGGCAAGGCCGACTATCGTAGAAAAATTGCGGACGTCTCCGTCGTTCAGGGCCAGTTGCTGGCCGAGATTGTTCCCGGACAGCCCGGCAAGAATGGCCATGACGTGTTTGGCCGCGTGGTCCCGCCCCGCGATCCGCGCCCGGCCAAGATTCATGAAGGAAAGAACGTCCGCTACAACCCCGCACAGCGTTGTTATACATCGGAAGTCAGTGGACGCATCCGGTTTGTCGCGGAAGTGCTCTCAGTTGACGATGTTTACAAGATCGAAGGCAACGTTGGGCTTCGCACCGGGAATATCAAACATCCTGGGGCCCTCATTGTCACGCGCGATATCCAGAGCCAGTCCGAGGTGATCGCGTCTGGCGATATCGATGTGGGCGAGAATATTGAGGACGCCATCGTGGAGTCGGGCGGTAACCTGACCGTCCAGGGCGGGATCTCCTTTAAAGAGCGCGGCATGATCAAGGTCGCCGGCAATCTGCACGCGCGGTTCATTCGGAATGCCGTCATTGAGGCGGGCGGTGATATCTACGTGGACCGGGAAATCAATCAGTGCCAGATTCGTACGCGTGGCGCGGTGGTCGTGACTCAGGGGCGGATCGTGGGTGGCTCCATTCTTGCCCTGAAGGGTATCGAGACGGGCGATCTAGGTAGTGATGCCTGTATCGCATCGGAACTGACCGTGGGTAAGGACTACACCATGGAATCCGTGATCGCGGAGAAGCGCGCCGTCGTGGAGTCCTCCAAAACCATTGTCATGAAATTACGCGACGCGGTCGCACCCTTGCGCACAAAACGCGATTCCCTGTCGCCACCCATGAAGCAGAAACTGGCCCAGTTGCTGGACGAGCTGCAGAAGCGGGAGGCCGTGTTTGCCGCTCAGGAACGGGAGTTGGAGGGGCTCTTTCGCTCCATCCATGCGTCGGCCAACAATCACATCTTCGTACACGGCCGAATTTACCCAGACAATCTCCTTCAAGTGGGCGCGCAGGTAAAGAAAATCAGAGAAAGGGTCCCCGGTCCTTTGAAAGTTGCGCTGCGCGACGGTAAGCTGGTCTTCCTGAAGCTGAAGGCCGGCGAAAGTCTGAACAATCCCGTTTGAACCGGCGGCGTAATGGTGGGCCTCGATCGGCCAGAGGAATTCCAGATGTACAGCTTCTTTGATGCTGCCCGCTCGGTCATGAATACCATTGAAACAACTCAGGGGGAAGCCATTCGCCGTGCGGGCGAGCTCGTCGGGGAATCCCTCCTCAACGGTGGAGTCTGGCATCTCTTCGGCACGGGACACTCCCACATTATCAGTGAGGAAGTCTACTACCGCGCCGGTGGGCTCGCCCCGGTGAATGCGATCCTCTTCCCCGCCCTCATGCAACATGAAGGGCCCGCCACCAGCACAAAGCTGGAGCGTCTGCCCGGCCTCGCCCGCCTCATCCTCGAAAAGGAGGACATGCGCCCCGGCGAGGTGCTCACGATTATTTCGAACAGCGGTAAGAATGCCGTGCCCGTTGAAATGGCCCTGCTGGCAAGGGAGCGCGGCATAAAAACCATCGCCCTGACCTCCCTCGCTCAATCCAGCGCCGCCACCCTCGGCACGGGTCAGAACCAGAAGTTGTTCGAGGTCTGCGACGTGGTCATCGACAACTGCGGGTGTGCCGGCGATGCCGCGCTTCCAGTGGGCCAAGCCGGACTGGCCACCGGGCCCACCTCCACCCTCGCCAATGTCGCCATCATCCAGCAGATCGTGGTGGAGATCTGTCGCGTTTTCACGGATGCCGGAAAGGAGCCGCCCCTCTTCGAAAGCGCCAATCTTCCTGGGGGCGACGCGTGGAATGGCGCGTTGATAGAAAAATACGGGGTGCGAGTGAATCTCCGATGAGCGCCGACGCGGAGCAACGGAGCCGCGCCGTTAAGGACTTTGCCACAGGACTGGGTTTTGATGCGTGCGCCATCGCGGAGGCGGGCTCCGTCGATCCTGAAGATCGCCTGGGCCGATGGCTCTCGGCGGGCTACCAAGCGGACATGGACTGGATGGCCGCCACCAAGGCGATTCGCCAGGATCCCCGCGTCAAAATGCCAGGAGCCCGTTCCGTGGTCGTCGTTGCGCGAAACTACTTCTACCCCGACCCCGAGTCCGGTGCGGGAACCGGCAAAGTGGCCCGCTATGCCCGTGGGCGCGACTATCACAAAGTCCTGAAGAAGCCCCTCGTCAAGCTCGCCCGATTCCTCGATGAATTTGGCGTCCACACGCCGAGCTATGCAGCCGTGGACAGCGGGCCAATCATGGAGCGGGCCTGGGCCGAACGCGCGGGCCTGGGGTGGATAGGAAAAAACAGCCTCGTGCTCCGGCGCGATATTGGCTCCTGGTTTTTCCTCGGCACCGTGATTACGGAAGTCGAGTTGGCGCCGGACAGCCCCGTTGCGAATCATTGCGGGACCTGCCGCGCCTGCCTCGACGCCTGCCCCACCGACGCCTTCGTCCGCGAGGGCGTGCTCGACGCGCGCAAGTGCATCTCCTACCAGACCATCGAAAACCGGGGCGAAATTCCCGACGATGTGCGAGGCAACATGAAGGGCTGGGTCTTTGGCTGCGACATCTGCCAGGATGTTTGCCCTTGGAACCGCTTTGAGCAGACCAGCACCGAGCCGGATTTCGCGCCAAGAGAAGGCCAGGCCTTTCCGAAACTCGAAGACCTGGCTGGGTCGAGTGAGGACACGTTCAACGAACGCTTCGCGGGAACGCCCATCCGGCGGACGAAGCACGCCGGCATGGTGCGGAATGCGGAAGTGCTGCTTCGAGCCGAGGAAGGAAAGTAAAGCGGCCAGCTTGACTTACACTTGACTTACACTTGACTTACACTTGACTTACACTTGACTTACACTTGACTTATGGCCAGTTGTTACGCAAACATCCAGCTATGGCTTATACTCCAATCTTTGAAATAACGACACGCTTGCTCGCCGAAGCAGAGCAAGTGTCTGCCCTTCGCGAACGAATTCGCAACGCATCGATAGACCTTGCCTGGATTCCCGCCCTGCAGAAGGATTCTCGCTCACGCAATGCTCACGCATCGACGGCCATCGAAGGCAATCCCCTCACGCTCGAACAGGTTCGCGCGCTGGAGGAAGGGCGCGGTCACCCTGACGCTGCGATCCGATACAATCGAGAAGTTCTGAACTACTTTGCGGGGCTGCGCTACATCGAACTGAACGCATCGCTGGAAAATATCCGCCACGAGGAGATCCTTGAACTTCACCAGATACTCGCTGGAGACGTAATGGATCAGGGCGAATCCGGGGCGTATCGCACCATGTCCGTTCAGGTTGGCCGCTACCTCCCCCCGCCCGCGAAAGCAGTCTCGGGCTTGATGTTCGAGCTTCTCGAATGGTGGAATGGCCCGGCACGGGATTTGTCTCCCGTGCTCAGTTCAGCGATTTTACATTACCGCTTCGAGGCCATTCATCCATTCGCCGATGGCAACGGGCGGACGGGGCGGGCGCTCGCTTTGTGGGAGTTGTATCGCCGGGGTTTTGACACGCACCACATCTTTGCCGTGGACGAACACTACTGGGAAGATCGACCGGCGTACTATGCCGCACTGGACGCAGTCTCGCGCGAAGGTGATGACTTGACGGGCTGGCTCGAGTATTGTGCGCGAGGGCTCCGGCAGACATTGGAACGCGCTTGGATTAGAATCCAGGACTTTCAGGCCCAACCCGGTGCGAGACTATTGCTTCGTCCTCGCCAGGAAGAAATGTTGAAACTGCTTCGCGAGCGGGGAAGCATGGCGCCAAATGAGATTTGGGAAGCCTTGGGGGTTTCGCGCCAGGGAGCCATTGACCTGTTGCGGCCACTGCTCGATGCGGGATTGGTGGAAAAGGTCGGGGGAAAGCGGACTGGACGGTATGTGGCGAGATAGTGGCGGAGACATTGTGTTTGAAAGAAACCTCGAACCATATTCCGATTCCATTTGGGAAGTCATCTTAGATCGTCGGTTCTGCGAACGAAGGAAGATGTGGTATGAACTTCAGCGGTGGGTTACAGCAGACAAGGGTTTGGCTCAATGAGAAAAGAAGGATCATCAAGCAAGTCTCCCTAATCACGCTGGGGATGGCATCAGCCACATTTCACGGATGCAATGTGAAACCCGCCAATTCGCCGCAGTGGAATGAAGTTTGCAATTTCGTAAACAGCTCATTGCTGGAACTGGAGCAAGGCACCACCCCACCACTTTCGCCCAACTCGAACCAGGATGAACACGAAACAATTCTTCGACTCACGGGACAGAATTTCAAAGGATTCACCGGCATTGAAGCAATTGACTATGAGTTCGGTTTCTACATGATGTATCTGGAGCTGGAATCTGGAGCTCTGTATTACTGTTGTGTTGAGAAGCTGGACGAGCGCGGTTTTTCCCTTGTCAGTTTGGAGCCGCGAACGGAACGCGTCGAGAAGTACAGGGAGCGGGAAGCGCAGCGGAAGGTCGACTGCGGGAATGAGCCCTGAAATGGTCTCCCGGAACGGCAACTTTGGACGTCCTCAATGGAATTCTTCGGTTGTGTGACAAGACGTTCTGTGTTACCTTTTGTGTAAAAGGAGGTGTAGACTATGGCTACGAATCTTGCGATTGACGACGCGCTCCTCACCTAGGCACTTAAGGAAGGCGGCCTGAAAACTAAGAAAGACACCGTCAACGAGGCCCTGCGCGAGTATATCCAGAAACGAAAACAGAAAAAGATTCTTGCGCTGTTTGGAACGATCGACTTCGAACCAAGCTATGACCATCGGCATAGCTGTGGGCGCAGCAGCCGTTGATCGTTTTCGTACCCCCTACTCCCCATCTCCCTGCGGCCACTCGGGTACCCGGGACATGGCGCTGGTGAGGATGTCGATGATGAGTTGGGACCGTGTGGTCTTCTCAGCCCGTGCCGCCAGCCGTATGGCCTCAAGGAGATCGTTGGGCAGGGTCAGGGTGATCTTCGTGCTCTGGAATAAGTCCTGAAAGGGCAACAGGTTATCAGGGACTTTGGGTGAATTGTCCGAAAAGAGATCGCCCTGGCTCGGAGGGAGCACGGTGAGGTGCTCGAATCGCTCCTCGGGGTAGGCGGCCTGAAGTATTTCCCAGTTGCTGCGTCCTTCGTTGATCAACGCCACGATGTTGCCTCTCCCTCCCATTTTTCTCAGATGCCTCGCTATGCCCGTGGTGGTTAGGGCGAAACCGGACTGGCGGACAAAGTCCACCGCCGCCTCGCCATCGAGTCCGAGGCGCACCGCCTCGACGATGCGTTCGTGCTTCTTCTGTGCCTGGGTTACCATGGAGTGTGTCCTGGTTTCCGGGTTTATCGCCCCTGGTGGGCCGAATTCCTTACGGCGCGGTCAGTATAGTAAATTATTGACTAAAGTACAAGAATTTTCCGTTCCTCGTGGTATTGCGCGCCGCAAGCTTGGAGCAGACCCAGCGCCGCGACCCCACCTATCACCCTGTAGTAAAAGGCTTTGGCGCGATTCTCGCCGCGTCAGTTATATTTTGACAGGCTTTCCAGTGCAGTGCTATGATCGCACTATCCTTGGAATTAGAGCAATGGAGGTACTTTTATGAATATTACCGTGACGGGCAGACACATGGAAATGACCGATGCCCTCAAGGCCTATATCCGGAATGGTCTGGAAAAGGTTGAGGCGCATTTCGACAACGCATTCGAGGCGGATGTGGTGCTGGATGTGGAAAAACACCGGCATATTGCGGAAGTCAATCTGCGCACCAACGGTGTGCGGATCCACAGCAAGGAAGCCTCCAGCGACATGTACGCGTCGGTGGACGCGGCCATGGTGAAGTTGGAACGCCAGATCCGGAAGTTTAAAGACCGGATCAACCGGCACCAGCCCCGTACGGCGCGGGAAGCGCGCGACTATCACCATGCGATTCTTTCGCCGGAGCTTCCGGAAGAGAATACCAATGCCGATGCCAGCTACGACTCCCATCGGGTGGTTCACCGGGAAAAGATCTCGATGAAACCCATGAGCGTTGACGAGGCGATGATGCAGCTTGAGGTGGTACAGGATCAGCCCTTTCTGGTGTTTTCGAACGCCGATACGTCCGAGGTCAACGTTCTCTATTCTCGTGAGGATGGCACTTTCGGTCTGATCGAGCCGAAGTTCTGAGACTTGATAGCGGGCTATTGCCGAGGCGGTAGCCCGCGTTTCTTCCCCCTTACCCGGTCAGCCTACCCCCAAGAGGGCGCCTATGGATACGCAGGACCTCCCAGTCAACCGGAAACGCAGTATTCCGGTGGCCCGCATACTGGACAAGATGGCGGACGATCTGGATATCGAGGTCATTGCGGGGTTTCAGGGTATCGGGCGCCCGGTGTTCACTTCGGACATCAACCGTCCGGGACTTGCCCTCAGCGGCTACCTGGAGTACTTCGCCAACGACCGCGTCCAACTGCTGGGGAATACCGAGATTCACTACATGGAGAAGCTCCCTCCCGCCCTGCTGGAGCGGCGGTTGACGGCCATGTTCTCCTTTGAAATTCCTATTTTTGTCCTTTCTCGAAACCTGTCGCCCCAAAACGTTTTCCTCGATCTCTGCAACCATCGGGGGGTACCCGTACTGCGCACCTCCAAGTCCACGGATGAGGTGATAAGCCGGATTATTCTGTTTCTGGCAGAAGAGTTCTCACCCGAAACCGTGGTCCACGGAACGGCGGTGGATTGTTACGGTGTCGGCTGCCTCATCGTGGGTACGCCGGGCGTGGGCAAGAGCGAAACGGCCCTGGAACTGATCGAACGCGGGCACCGGCTGATCGCGGACGACGTGGTGGCGCTGAAGCGACTCCGGGAAGACAATCTCTACGCCGAGACGAATCCCGTCATCGAACACCACATGGAAATTCGCGGGGTTGGCATTATAGACGTTAAGGCGATCTTCGGTGTGGGCTGCGTCCGCAATACGAAACGAATCGGCCTCATCGTTGAGCTGGAGGAGTGGAACCAGAACGCGTTTTACGACCGAACGGGCTTAACCGAGGAACATGTGGATATCCTTGGGGTTCGTATCCCCCATCTCCGGATTCCCGTGCGCCCCGGTCGGAATATAGCGATTATCATCGAAGTGGCTGCCCTGAACCATCGCTTGAAAGAGCTGGGGATGAACCCGGCCGAGCAGTTCAACAATCGAATTCTTGGGATTATTAACGACCGCAGTAATTGACCGTGGCCCACCGACGCCATGCCGATGCCGCCTGCTTCTCATGGCGGCAATCACGGGCGTGGCATCGGGCCCGCACAAAGGCACTCCCGCGCGATGAAAAGTATAAATCTGATTTTAGGCTGCCATTCCCACCAGCCTGTGGGCAACTTCGATTTCGTTTTCCAGGAGGCCTACGAGAAGTCCTATGTCCCCTTCATCGACGTGCTGGAGCGCTTTCCGGCCGTTCGCGTGACGCTGCACTACACGGGCCCCCTGTGGGACTGGTTTGTGGAGCATCATCCCGAATATGTGAAGCGTCTACGGACGCTCGTGGAAGCGGGCCAGGTGGAGATCATGGGTGGCGGCTACTACGAGCCCATGCTCTGCGCTATTCCCGAACGGGATGCCACGGCCCAGATCAAGCGGATGCAAACCTTCTGCAAGGAGCACTTCGGCACGGAGCCCAAAGGCATGTGGCTGGCCGAGCGGGTATGGGAACCCCATATGGCGAAGATCCTGGCTGAGGCTGGCGTCACCTACACGGCCCTGGATGATTCCCATTTCCTCTGTTCAGGCCTCGGGCCGGAAGATCTCTACGGTTGCTATATGACCGAGGAAGAAGGCGAAGCAATTCGCGTATTTCCCATTCTGGAAAAACTGCGCTATCTCGTTCCCTTCCATCGGGTCGAGGAGACGATTACCTATCTGCGCGACTTGGCGACGGAGGACGGGCAGCGCTGCGCGGTGCTCCATGACGACGGCGAGAAATTCGGCGCGTGGCCCGGAACGTACCACAGTGTGTACGAGGAAGGCTGGCTGGAAGCGTTCTTTACGGCTCTGACGGATAACCGGGACTGGCTGCGCAGCGTAACCTATTCGGAGTACCTGGAGCAGCATCGGCCGATTGGGCGCACCTATCTTACCTGCGCGTCCTATCAGGAAATGATGGCCTGGGCCCTGCCGCCCGGTCGACAGCGCGAACTTAAAGAAGTGCGCGAGACGCTCGCCCACCAGCCCGCGATAAGCGAGAAGTGCGCCCCGTTCCTGCGCGGAGGCTTCTGGCGCAGTTTTCTCACCAAATACGCCGAGGCCAACAACATGCAGAAGCGCATGCTCCGGGTGAGCAAGCGTTTGAATGAGTTCCGCGCCCGCTTCGGCGAATCGTCGTTGCTGGAGGAGGCGGAACGCTACCTGCACCAGGGACAGTGCAATTGCGCCTACTGGCACGGGCAATTTGGCGGTCTGTACCTGAACCATCTGCGCACGGCAATCTACGAACACCTCATTCGCGCGGACAATGTTCTCGACCATATCGAGCAGCGTGATGACCACGTTCGCTCCGTGGCTCTCGATTTCGACGGGGACGGCCAACTGGAGCATATTCTGGAGAATGGCGAGATCGCGGCCTTCGTTAATCCCAACGATGGCGGGACCATCTTTGAATTGGACTATAAGCCGGGCGCCTTCAACCTGCTCAACACGCTTACGCGTCGGGAGGAGCCTTACCACGTCGATCTCGCCAGCGAAGTGGATGAGGAGCCGGAGGACGAGGGGCACGTGCGAAGCATCCACGACCATTTTCAGTCAAAGGAGCGGGGACTCAACTCCCTCCTCTTTTATGACAGCTACCGTCGGGCCAGTTTGCGCGACCATTTCTACGCGGTGGACTTGAGTGTGGAGTCGCTGTATCGAAATGAAGCCGGAGAGCGTTCAGACTTTCCCCTGAAGGCCTATCATTGCGAGGCACAGGGCAATGAACTGGTGCTCAGCGCCGATGGCATCGTCTATGAGGGCGGCGAACACCCCGTGCGAATAGAAAAGCGAATTCTGCTGGATTCCGGTGCATCGCACCTCAAAATCCGCTATGATATCACGCACTGCGGAAGCATGGCCTTTGACTCCCTCTTCGGTGTCGAATTTTCGGTCAACTTTCTGACCGGTAGTGCGAACGATCGGTACTTTCATTCCGAGGAGCGTGCGATGAACCGGCTCATGCTTGGGGAACGCGGTGTGGAAAGCGGATTGAAGACTTTTGCGCTTCGGGACGAATGGCAACTATTGGAAGCCGCCATTTCGCTCTCCGAGGCGGGAACCTTCTACTTTTTCCCGCTGGAAACCGTGAGCCAATCCGAGTGCGGGCAGGAGCGCGTGCATCAGGGAAGCGTGGTGCTCTCCGCCTGGGCTCTTCATCTTGAGCCCGGCGCCACGGTGCGCCGCGAGATCGACTTTCACGTAAATCGAATGGAATCAAATTAACAGGTGGTTCCCGCTGTGGCGGCGGTGAACTGGGCAGCTATAGAAAAAGAGATTGGTGTAGTAGATTATGCAGGATATAACCGAAGAACTTACCGTGGTCAACAAGCTGGGCATTCATGCGCGCCCGGCGGCGGCCTTGGTGCAGTGCGTACTGGTGTTTCAGTCCGACGTATTCATTTCCTTTAATGGCAGCCGTGTAAACGCCAAGAGCATCATGGGGCTGTTGACCTTGGCGGCGACTCAGGGAAGCCGACTCTCAATAACGTGCAAAGGCAACGACGCCGAGGCCACGATGGATGCCATTCGTGCGCTTTTTGCCTCGGGGTTTGGAGAAAACTAAGTGGAGTCTGTCCTCCGCGGTATAGGCGTGTCTCCGGGCATTGCGATAGGGCCCGCGATTCTGTTCGGTCAGGATCGCTTCGAAGTTCCCAAGTACGAGGTCGACGACCCGGCAGCGGAGCTGAAGCGATTCGAGCTGGCCGTTTCCAAGACCCGCGCCTATCTGCAGACCCTGCATCGCAAGACCATTCAGGATCTTGGCGAGGGACATGCTGACATTTTCAAGGCCCACCTTCTCGTACTGGAAGATGTGACCATTCTGGATGAGGTGAAGAACCGCATCAAGGAGGAAAAAGTCAACGCGGAGTCCATCCTGGACGAATTAAGCCGCCACTACGCGGCTATCCTGTCCGCCGTGGATGATGCCCGATTCCAGGCGCGGACCGCCGACCTGCTGGACGTCATGGACCGTCTGCTGCGGAACCTATTGGACGAAGAACGGCCTCACCTCCGTGAACTTCCCGCGCCAGGCGTTCTGCTGGCCCACGACATTCCCCCCTCGGACACGGCGACCATGGACCGCGCCAAGGTGCTTGGCATGGCCCTGGATTCCGGAAGCGCCACGTCCCACACCGCGATTCTCGCCCGTGCCTTGGAAATTCCGGCGGTCATGGGCCTCCGACACGCATCGCTCCTGATATCGCAAAGTGCCCAGGTAATTGTTGATGGCAACGAAGGCGTATTCGTGGCCAATCCCTCGCCGGAGACCCTCGCCCACTACGAGGAAGAGCGCCGGAAGCAGATGGAGATGCGGGAGGCCCTTCGGAGTGTGCTCCATCTCGGCCCATCCGTGACCGGGACGGCGTTTCCGTGCCGACATTGGCCAACATCGAGCTTCCCTTCGAGTTGGTGCCCGAGCTGCGCGCCAGCGCCGAAGGCATCGGTCTGTTCCGCACGGAGTACCTCTTCCTTAACCGGAATACCTTGCCGACGGAAGAAGAGCAGTACCAGGCCTACCGCAAGGCGGCGGAGACCATGCACCCCGCACCAGTAACCCTTCGCACCATGGATATCGGCGGCGATAAGCTGGTCTCCCACCTACAGATCTCAAAAGAAGACAATCCCCAATTGGGCTGGCGTGCGGTGCGCTTTTGCCTGGAGCGGCTCGACGTATTTCGTCCCCAGTTGCGCGCCATGCTGCGCGCCTCGGCGATTGGAAACATCCAGATCATGTTTCCCATGATCAGCGGTCTGGAAGAACTGCGTCGGGTTAAACAGGTGGTGGAAGATGTGGCCCTGGAACTTGAGGCGGAAGGTATCGAGTATGATCGAGATATCAAAATTGGTTCGATGATCGAAGTGCCGTCCGCTGTCACCCTGACCGATCTCCTTTCGCAGGAATGTGACTTCTTCAGCATTGGCACGAACGATCTCATCCAGTATTCCCTGGCCGTCGACCGCGTCAACGAAAAAATAGCCCACCTCTACGAGCCGGCCCATCCCGCGGTACTCCGAATGATCAAGTGGACCTGCAATGCCGCGACCCGTTCGGGGATTCCCTGTTCAATTTGCGGTGAGATGGCGGGTGACCCACTCTATACCGAAGTGCTTATCGGCCTCGGCGTGACCTCCCTCAGCATGTCGTCTGTGTCCCTCCCCCAGGTCCGCGCCGAGATTGCACAGATCGACTACAAAGAGGCCCGGTCCCTGGCGGTGGAGATTATGAAGATGGGAACGGCGGACGAGATAAAGGCTCTGCTCAAAGAGCGCTACCTGCGCCGCCAGTCCATGGCGCAGTATCTGGCTTCGGTCCGGGCACGAAATGCCGCGCGGGCCGAACAGGAATAGCGATCACTTGATGAAAAAAGACATTATCATTCTGGGCTCCACAGGCTCGATCGGCAAGAGCGCGCTTGAAGTGGTGCGCCGCTATCCGGAGCACTTTAATGTGGTGGGTCTCGGGGCGCACCGCAATGTCGACCTGCTCGCCGCCCAAATCCGCGAGTTCAAGCCTCGCTTTTCCGCGATGTCCGATTCTTGCGCCGGCGGCGCTCTGGCGGAGATGGACCTTGGCGCCGAAGTTCTGGACGGTCCCGATTCCCTCTCCCGGCTTGCCTCGATCCCGGTCGACACCGTCCTCTGTGCCACCGTGGGTGCGGCAGGCCTCTCCCCGCTCCTGGCCGCCATCGATGCGGGCAATCGGGTGGCCGTGGCCAACAAAGAGCCCTTCGTAATGGCGGGAAAGCTGATCATGGAGCGGGCCGCGGCCCGAGGCGTGGACGTCCTTCCGGTGGACAGTGAGCACAGCGCCATCTTTCAGTGTTCCATCGGCCATGCCCACGGGGATATCCTCACTGTGCATTTGACCGCGTCGGGCGGGCCGTTCTACGGACGCTCGCGGGACAGTCTGGCCCAGGTGCGACCGGAAGAGGCGACGCGCCACCCCACCTGGGACATGGGAGCCAAAATCAGCGTGGATTCGGCGACCTTGATGAACAAGGGTTTGGAGATTGTGGAGGCGATGTGGCTTTTCAATCTCCGTCCGGACCAGATCGACGTCGTTATCCATCCCCAGAGCATTATTCATAGCCTGGTGGAATTTACGGACGGTAATATCCTGGCCCATATGGGGGTTACGGATATGAAATTCCCCATCCTGTTCGCACTTACCTACCCGGAACGGGTAGAATTACCTATGGAACGGCTGAATCTGGCCAAGTTGAAGGCTCTCACCTTTGATGCGCCCGATTTCAGTGCCTTTCCATGCCTCGCGTATGCGCGCCAGGCGGCGGCAATTGGTGGCACAGCGCCTGCTGTGTTGAATGCCGCCAACGAGATAGCGGTCGAAGCGTTTTGCAACCACCGCTTGCCCTTTCTCGGAATCAGCGATGTGGTCGGTCGTGTTTGCGACGGGATAGAACCCGATCAGGACTACAGTCTTGAATCGATCATGGCTGCGGATGGCGAGGCACGGGCTCGTGCGCGGGAATTGGTCAAACTACTAGGATCATGACGAAATGACGAGTGTTTTAATTTTCCTGCTGGTGCTCAGTTTTCTGGTGTTCTTCCACGAGATGGGGCACTTTCTGGCGGCGAAAGCCTGCAACATTTACGTGGACCGCTTCAGCGTCGGCATGCCGCCTCGCGTAATCGGTTTCAAGTGGGGCGAGACGGATTATTGTATTGGCGCCCTGCCCATCGGCGGCTTCGTCAAGATGGCGGGCCAGGAAGACGCGCCCCTTTCGGAAGAAGATCGGGAGCGCGAGTATGGCAGTATTCCGCCGGATCGCTGGTTCAACAATAAGCCGGTATGGCAGCGCATGATTGTGTTGCTCGCGGGCCCCGTGGCCAACCTCCTGCTGGCGGTCGTCCTTTACGGCGTTCTGGTCGGCGTGGGCGAACAGGTGCCCGAATCCGTCCTCTCCCCCCGGATTGGCAAAGTGGAGAAGGACTACCCTGCGGCATCGGCGAAGCTCTACAAAATGGCCGACGCGACGGACACCCCGGACATGACCGGCGAGCCGGACGAAGTGGGCTGGCAACCGGGCGACTTGATCGTTTCGATGAACGGCGCGCCGATCGAGAATATCGTTCCGGCGCTGGCCGTAAATGCTCTGTTGCATGGTGACGAAATGTCCCATGACTTCGTAATCGAGCGCACGGGCGCGGATGATGCCAAGACCTACTATCGCTGCGAAGTGATGCCGGCGCGTAAGGACGAAGAACGCTATCCCCGCTTCGGCGTAGAGCCTTTCTCGGCTGTGCTGATTGCAAGCATTCTTCCTGAGACGCCCGCCGAGGCCGCCGGACTCAAGGCGGACGACGTCATTCTGCGCGCCAATGGCGCCGCCGTGGATACGTCGACGTTTTTGGAGTTAACCCAGGACATGCCCGAAGGCCAGAGCCTTGACCTGCTGGTGGATCGCGGGGGTGAGAAGGTCCATCTCTCGCTGGCGCCAAAGACCGTAGGCCGCCTGAAGGCCGTGGCCTGGGGTGCGCCACGCGGCGCGGAGGAGCCAGAGAGCGCCGTTCCTGTGGTGTCGTACGTGGAGGAGGATTTTGAGAAGAGCACGGGGCTCCAGCGCAAAGACAAAATCACTGCGGTCAACGGTGAGGCGGTCACCCTGAAGAGCCTTCAGGATAAACTGATGGCCAGTCCGGGGCAGAACCTTTCGGTCAGCGTGGAACGTCCCGCGATCCTCTTCGGCCTGCTCCAGCGCGGCCAGGAGCTGAAGCTCGATCTCCCGGTGGACTCCGTTCGGGCGATCGGGATTTCCATGGCGCCAAAGACGGTGTTTCACCGCGTGCCCGTCTCCCAGATTATCCCTGCGGCCATCAATAAGAGCTATACCGCAGTCGCCCAGACCCTGCTGACGCTCAAGGCCCTCGCCATGCAGGATGTCAGCCCGAAGGATCTCGGTGGTCCCGTCATGATCTTTCAGGTTACCCGCGACGCGGCCCAGATGGGTTGGGGGCGGCTGCTGGACATTACGGCCCTGATCAGCATCAACCTCTTCGTTTTCAATCTCCTGCCCCTGCCGGTGCTGGACGGCGGCCAGATTCTCATCAATGGAATCGAGGGAATCCGGCGCAAACCCGTCAGTATGGTGGTGCTGGAACGATACCAGACGGTAGGCCTGGTTCTGATCATCGGACTCATGTTGTTTGTTACCTGGAACGATGTGGGCCGCCTGATTACAGACATGCTACCCTGATACCAGGCTAACATCCCCCCCGGATTCAACACCTGCCTCCCGTACTGATCGCGTGTGGCGCGGCGAGGATCCAACCTGTCTATTCCCAAGCTCTGGAGTTCCCGGAAGTGAAGAAGATCACCTGCAAGTTTGGCGGCACCTCGCTGGCCGACGCAACCAATATTCGTGTCATGGAAACCATCGTTAAGGCGGATCCTTCACGCCGCTTTGTGGTGCCTTCGGCCCCGGGAAAGCGTTTTGACACCGACAAGAAGGTCACCGATCTGCTCTATGCCTGGCACGGTATTGCCGCCCAGGGCCTGGACCCGGCCGAGCCCAAGCGCATCATCCGTCAGCGCTTCGAAGAGCTGGCCCTGGCGCTCGGCGTTGGTATTGACGTGGCCGCACTCCTTGACGAGATTGAGGCGCGAGCACCCCACGAATCGACGGCGGACTATATGGCCTCGCGGGGAGAATACCTCAACGGTCGACTGGTCGCGGCCCTGCTCGACGCGGAGTTCGTGGACCCCGCGGAGTGCATACGCTTTACCAACAGCGGTGATTTTGACCCGACGACCTACGAAGTCCTCGGCGAACGACTCTCGGGAACCGGCCTGTTCGTGGTTCCCGGATTCTACGGAGCGATGCCCGACGGGCGCATCAAGACCTTCTCCAGAGGCGGCAGCGACGTAACGGGTTCGATTGTGGCCCGGGCCACGGGCTCGGATCTCTACGAAAACTGGACGGACGTGCCCGGCTTCCTCATGGCCGATCCCCGCATCGTAAAGAACCCGCGACGCATCGACGAAGTGACCTACCAGGAACTGCGGGAGCTGTCGTACATGGGGGCCACGGTACTGCACGATGAAGCCATTTATCCGGTTCGCGAGCCCGGGATCCCGATCCAGATTCGAAGCACCCGCGAGCCGGATAATCCCGGCACGCTCATCGTATCGGGGCGTGTGAGCAAGCATCCCCTCTGTGGCATTGCGGGACGGCGGGGTTTCAGCATGATCAATATTGAGAAGACCCTCATGAACCGCGAGCGGGGATTCGGGCGCAGGGCCCTCACGGTGCTGGAGGAGCACGGCATCGGCTGGGAGCACATGCCCACCGGCATCGACACGATGTCGATCATACTCCGGGACGAGGAACTGGGTGGTCTCGGCGACAAACTTGTCGACGACTTGCAACGGCGCTGCCAACCCGATAGCATAGGGCTCGTGTCGGGTCTGGCAATGGTCGCCACTGTGGGTCTGGGAATGAACCACCACATCGGGGTGGCCGCACGACTATTTACGGCTCTGGCGGAGGCTGACGTGAATGTTCGCGTTATCGATCAGGGATCGTCAGAGATGAACATCATTGTCGGGGTAGAGGAAGAGTCTCTGGAGCGCGCGGTGACCGCAATATACCGCGCCTTCGAGACCTGGGAATAACCATGCGCCGTCAAACAAAAATAGTGTGCACCATCGGGCCCGCGTCGTGCAGTCCCGACATGATCGAAAAGCTGATTGATGCGGGAATGGATGTGGCCCGTCTCAACTTTTCCCACGGCACCCATGATTCGCACAAGGAACGGATCAAGATCATCCGCGAGGTGTCCGCGCGAAAGAATGCCAATGTGGCGATTCTCATGGATCTGCAGGGACCGAAAATACGAACGGGCAAACTCATCCCCCCGCACGTGGTCTTGCTGGAGCCCGGCGCGAACATCACCGTCACGACGGAAAAGATTGTCGGCGACGTGGATCGCATTTCGACAACCTATGCCAACCTCCCCTACGACGTGAAGCCGGGCGATCGAATTCTACTGTCGGACGGAACGCTGGAACTCTGTGTGGAGAGCGTCGTGCCGCCCGAGGTTCACTGCATCGTGGTGCGCGGCGGGGAACTCGGCGAGAGCAAAGGTATCAACCTTCCCGGCGTCTCCATTGCCGAACCCTCGCTCACGGACAAGGACCGCATCGACGTGGCTCTCAGCATCGCCGAAAAAGTCGATTTTGTGGCGCTCTCTTTCGTCCGGTCTCCCGATGATATTCGCGGGCTGCGCGAGCTCCTTCGAGAATCGAATTCGGACATCGGCATTGTGGCCAAGATCGAACGCCCGGAAGCGCTGGATCACATCAAGGAAATTGCCGCGCTCAGCGATGCCGTCATGGTGGCACGTGGCGATCTGGGCGTCGAAGTAAACTTCGAGGATGTGCCGAGTATCCAGAAGACCCTGATCAACTCCTGCAACGAACTTGGCGTGCCCGTCATCACCGCCACGCAGATGCTCGAATCCATGGTTTATGCCGGCAGGCCCACCCGAGCCGAGGTGACCGATGTAGCCAATGCCATCTATGATGGCACGGACGCGGTCATGCTATCCGCAGAGACGGCGTCGGGCAAATATCCCGTCGAAGCCTGCACCGTCATGGCCCGCGTTGCTTCCAAAACGGATGCGGAGAATCAGCGGACCTCCACGGACCGACGCATGCGTGAATTGCGACGGGATGAACTGAAGAAGCGGCGCGAGGGAATGCGGGGCGTCCACCTTAACTCCTATGCGGACGCCATCGGACAGGCGGTGTTCCGCATGTGTGAGAGCCTCGACATTACCCGGATCGTATGCTTTACCAAGACCGGGTATACGGCCGGCGCGATCGCCCGCTATCGTCCCCGCGTGCGCATAACAGCCATAACCAATCGGGAGTCGACCTGCCGTAAATGCGCCATCATGTGGGGCGTGTCCGCCGTGCTGACTAAAGATTTTGATCTGATCGAAGTCATGGTGCACGAAGTCGAAGAGCAGTTGCTTCGGCACAAGGCGGCGGCGGAAGGCGACACCATCATTATCGTCGCCGGTACCCCACTGGCCGAGGGTGGTCGGACGAATATGTTGAAACTCCACACGGTGGGCGACCCCGGAGACGACATTTAATCGTTGTCCCCAATGATTGACACGGAAAGTAAATTTCTGTGAATCTATTCGAGGCTTTAAACAGCCTTGGAGCCCGGAGAACTACTGCAGGATGCTTGCATTGAACGCCAAGCCGACCGAGCGCACGGTGGATAAGGACTGGTTCGCCCATGCCTTCGATGCCCTGTACCCGGTCGTCTACGCCCACCGTACTGTCGAGTCCGCCACGGCGGAGTCTGCCTTCGCCATTGAACAACTCCAGCTCTGCAACTCCTGCTCAGTCCTCGACTTGTGCTGTGGAAACGGTCGCCACATGTTCCACCTGCTGAAGCATACCCCCCACGTGGTGGGACTGGACTATTCTCCCGACCTGCTGGGGATCGCCAGGAAGCAACTGGGCCTTGGCGGGCTGTTGTTGCGCGGCGACATGCGGCACATCCCCTTTACAGGCGCCTTCGATGCCCTGGCCAATTTCTTCACGAGCTTTGGCTATTTCTGCAGTGAGTCTGAGAATCTCGCCGTGGCCCAGGGCATCGCCCGGGCGCTCAAGCCGCGTGGCCGCTTTTTCGTGGACTATCTGAATCCCGCGTACTTGCGCGCCCACCTCGAACCGGAATCGACACGGCTTTCTGGCAGCTATCAAATTCATGAGCGCCGATGGATCGACGACAACACAAACCGGGTGAACAAGGTCACCGAGGTAAAATGCGAGGGCGAGTTGGTCAATCGCTCGTCGGAGTCCGTCCGGCTCTACGATCGCGCGGAACTGCAAGCGCTGCTCGAGCGTGCGGGCTTGCGCATGGAGTCGCTCTACGGCAACTACGATGGTGATCCCGTGCGGGACGATACGCCCCGCCAGATCGTGGTCGGGGCCAAGGCATAGACATGGCCTCGCTGATTGAGGACTACCTGGCGAACCACGGGGGGCTCATGAGCTTCTACGCCGGCAATCCCCGCGACGTGCTCCATAAAGGTGTCTCCCCCGCTGCCTGGGCCCCGTCCCTCGTGGAAGGGATTCGCCGCTACCAGTCCGACATCGGGAGCGGCGGAACGTTGCAGGGCACTGAAGGCGTTTTCATCACGGGACAGCAGCCGGGTATCTTCACGGGGCCGATGTACACGATTTACAAGGCGCTCACGGCGATCAAACTGGCGCGCGCAACATCGGAAGCCTCGGGACAGCCTTTCCTGCCCATCTACTGGGTCGGCGGCGATGATCATGATTTCGCCGAAATCAGTGAAGTGCACCTCCTGAGCAGGAACCATGTTGATCTCTCCTTGAGCGTGCCGCCCCACCCGGGACAGCCCGCCAGCTCTATTTATCGACTACCTGTGCCGGATTCCCTTCATGATCTGGCCGATCTTGCTGCCGCGCAAGCCGCGGGTTCGGAGTTCACCGGGGAAATTCTTGCCTTTCTTCACGAAAGTCTTGACGCCTCGGCCAATCTTTCGGAGTGGCATGCCCGGCTGATGGCGCGCTTGTTTCGCAATACACCACTCGTTATTTTTTCGCCGGAGCTCCCCGAGGCGCGTGATGTTGCCATACCGGTGTTCGAACATGAGATTCGCCATCCCCTCGAAAGCACCCGCCTGCTGAACGAAGCTGGGGCGCGCCTGGAAGCCGCGGGCTACGGCGCGCAGGTGGTGAAGGGCGACGACACCTGCAATTTCTTTGTGGAGCGCGGGGGTGTGCGCTGTCGAGTTCGCCATGCGGCAGGCGTCTTCACACTGCCCGATACGAACGAACAATTTGCCGAAACCGAACTGCTCGAATTGCTCCATCGGGAACCGGGACTATTCACGGCCAATGTGGGCCTGCGCTGTGTGGTCCAGCAGACGCTGTTCCCCGTGCGCTCCTACGTGGCCGGGCCCGGCGAGCTGGCCTACTGGGGCCAACTGAAGGACGTATTCGCCTTCTTTGGCCAACCCATGCCCATCGTTTATCCACGCATGCGGGGTGCGATTACCAGCCTGAAGTCAAACAAGCTCATGGCCAGGTACGGACTCAAGATTGTGGATCTTTACGCGCCAGCGGACGCGCTGGAAGAGCGCGCTTTGCGAAACGCTGCGCAGGATCCATCGCTGGCAATCCTGTCGAGTCATGGTGAGTCGATCATCGGACAGATCGAAACCATGCAACGGGACTTCGAAGCGCTGGGCAAGGCGGGTAAACTTGCGGTGCCGCTGGGTGCGCAGTTTCAGGCCCAGGTCCGCCAAGGCCTGGACTATCTCGAGCGTTCCCTGCTTCGGGCCGACGAAACGCGCACCACGACGGTACGCAGCCAGCTTGCGCGGCTTAGCACCGAACTGACCCCCGGACGCAAGCCCCAGGAACGGCACTATACTGTTTTTTCGTGGCTGTTTCAGTATGGCTGGGAACTCGTTCCTCGACTGGCGGCCGCACTGGACCATGACGACTTCTCGTTGCAGGAGGTGGAGCTGTGAGCATCGATGTGTTGGCCATCGGCGCCCATCCGGATGATGCAGACCTGGGCGTTGGCGGCTTGTTGTGCAAGCTGGGCAAGGCGGGGAAGTCGGCCGTACTGCTCGATCTGACCAAGGGTGAACTCGGCTCCCGCGGCACCGTCGCGGAACGCAAGAACGAGGCGGCGGAGTCCGCAAAACTGCTCGGGATTCTCGGTCGCCGCAATGCGGGCCTTCCCGATGGTGGCATCGCCAATACACCGGAGCAACGCCTCGTGTTGATACGCATCCTCCGTGAATTGAAGCCGGCGTTGCTGTTGGCCCCCATGGCCCCTGATCGCCATCCGGATCATGCGGCGGCCCATGATCTGGTCCGGGACGCCAACTTTTTCGCCGGTGTCCATGGTGTGGACACCGGCCAGGCCCCCCATCGCGCGGATACAATCTATTATTACCGTGCCTACGAATCGACCGGAGAATCGCCGACCCACGTGGTCGACATCTCCGCCGTTTTTGAGCAGAAACTGTCCGCGCTCCGCGCCTTCCGATCCCAATTTTACAATCCCGACTATTCCGGGCCTGAGACACTGATCGCGTCTTCTAAATTTTGGGAAGGCATCACAACCCGTGCCGAGTACTGGGGTGATCGCATTGGTGTTCGCTACGGCGAGCCGCTCTATGGCACACTACCCGTGGCGATGGACCTGCCGCCCGAACTGGAGAAGCACACATGAAAATCGGCATCACATGCCATCCGTCCGCCGGCGGCAGCGGGATCATGGCGACCGAGTTGGGCTTTGCCTTGGCCGACCGCGGCCACACGGTGCATTTCGTCACTTCCGAGCCGCCCTTCCGGCACAAAGATTATCGCTCGAATCTCCTCTTTCACGTGGTGGACGCCGTCTCCTATCCTCTATTCCGCACGCCCCCCTATTCCCTGGCGCTGGCGACGAAAATCGCCGATGTGGCGGAAGAGTACGATATCGACATCTGGCACGCCCACTATGCAATTCCCAACGCGGCTGCCGCGATCTTCGCGAATGAAATGCTGCCGGACGAAAAGAAGTTCGGCATTGTCACCACGCTGCACGGGACCGATATCACGCTGGTGGGCAGCGATCCTTCTTTCTTCCGCGTCACAAAGTTCGCCATGGAACGGAGCTGCGCGGTTACCGCCGTTTCCCAGTGGCTCAATGATGAGACCATGCGCGAGTTCAAGCTGGATCGCCCCGTACGCACCGTCTACAATTTTCTAGACCACGAGAAGTTCAATGGCAGTGTGACCAACCGCTGCGAGCTGGGTTGCGAGGGCGAGAAGATCATCATGCACATTTCCAACTTCCGCCCCGTGAAGCGCGTGACCGATGTCGTCCGGGTATTCAAACGGGTGCTGGAAAAGGTCGACGCAACGCTGGTGATGGTGGGTGAGGGTCCGGAGCGCATGGCGGCCGTGGGCGTGGCCAAACAGCTCGGTATTTCCGACCGAATCAAGTATCTGGGCAACTACGAGAACGTGGAGACGATTATCCCCTGCGCGGATCTGGTGATCCAGCCCAGCGAACACGAGAGTTTCGGACTGGTGCCCCTGGAGGCCATGGCCTGCAAGGTTCCCGTGATTGCGACGGCGAGCGGCGGCATCACCGAGGTTATCGAGCACGGCGTCTCAGGCTACCTGTGCGAGGTGGGAGATATTGAGCACATGGCCCAGTGCGCGATTGAATTGTTGACCAATGAGACCCTGGCGCGGGACATGGGACTCAAGGGACAGGAGCGCGCCCTGACCGGCTTCCGTCGCGACGACGCGGTGGACCAATACGAAGAAGTCTATCGGGAAGTCATCGCCATGCGCCACGAAGGCGCGTGTGCTCCGCTGACGGCATAGCAATGCCGGGCCCCGATCCGTCCAATGATGAAGGGGCAGATCTTCCTCTTCTCGACTGGTCGCGGCTGGCGGCGAGTTTTTCCGCGCTGGGTTTCCTGCTCTTCGCACCCGCCCTCTTCTCCTGGTATACCAGCGACGACTTCTTGCATTACGCCACGGTTATTGAGGGGGGCTTGCCCTTCTGGCCAGGCCCGACGGCGGTGGCTTTCTCCGGCCGCTGGTGGGGTTGAGTTTCTGGCTGGACTATCAGATCTGGGGGCTTCATCCCCTACCCGCCCACTTGTTCAACATCACAATCCATGTAGCGAACAGCTTGCTGGTGATCAAGCTGGCTTTTGTCGTCCAGGCGGGCCCCGGGCAACCCGCCCGCTTCGGGCCGATGGTTGCGGGACTCCTCTTTCTGGTGCTCGGCTGTCATGCCGAAGCGGTTTCATGGATTTCCTGTCGTGGAGACCTCTTCAGCACGTTCTTTGTGCTTCTTATGCTGATATCCTTTTGCACCGCGCACGCAACCAACCGAGTCCGGTCATGGGTTTTCAGTTTGATCTTCATGGGTCTCGCGTTGCTCTCAAAAGAATCGGCCTTCGCGGCGCCTTTACTTGCGGTGTTGTGTCTGGCGATGATGCGAGGCCGTGATTCGAGGTGTGCGACAGGACGAAGATGTATGATGGCGCTTTGCGCCCATGCCCTCCTCGTTGGCGGCTATCTACTTTTTCGCAGAGCGATGCTGGGCAGTTTCGTCGGCGGGTATGGTGCCCACGGCCATCTGCGCACCCAACCTGAACTGGTTGCCCAGGCATTGGGTCGTTTTTTGTGGCGTGTGTTCCTGCCTCCCCTGCCCGACCGAGTTCTGGACGCATTACCCGCGCTTCAAGGCACTCTGGCAATGGTTTGGCTCTCCTGCCTACTCCTTCTACTCCTCGCACTGACCTGGCGTGGATGGCGTCGTCCGACACCGGGATTGTTTTGTGCGCTGGCCTTTTTTGTAGCGCTCTTCCCCGTATTCAACGTGCGCATCTATCTGAGCGAAATAGAGGGCGAGCGCTACCTCTATCTGGCGTCCGTGTTTGCCGCCATGGCGGTTGGCTTTGGACTGGCGCATCTGCGCGTACAGCGCACTCGGGCGGCGCTACTTGTCGCAATCGCCCTGTTTCAAGCTTTTGTGCTCCTTTCCGGTGTCCAGTATTGGCGTGGCGCGGCTACAATTGCCCGCACCATTGTGTCGGGCCTTCAGGAGCAGCACGAGAGCGGCACGATTATCCTCGTGAACAAACCGGACACCTACGGTGGTGCACTGGTATTTCGGACCGGCCTGTCGGAGGCGTTGGAATACTTTGGGCCGCGTCCCATCGATGCCCCGGAGGTGGAGGCGCTTTTTGCCGCAGGAATATACCAGTGGAACCACGGATTCTCCTTTGGCCCGGTCGATGACGGCCCACCGGGCGCGATGCGGCTCCGCGCGGTCGACACCACCTCGGGGTTCAGTGAGGAAGATCGTCATGACCGGATCGATGTAGTCGAGAAAGAGTCCAACCGGGCTGTGTTCGTATTTCGCGAGCCGTTGCGCGACGTTGAGGTCTTTTACTATGATGCGGGCGGTGTGAAGTCGGTCGATCTCACGGAGTTGACGTCGCAGGCACCCACCACCCCAAAAGTGATCCGGTAGGCCCATTTCATGCACCTAATCTCAATCCATTCTGTCCTGTTCTTCCTCACGTGCACCGTGTGCCTGGCAGGCTGTCAGCCGGCCGATGAAAAGAAGTCGGCACTACCCGGAACCGGCTACAACGTGGTGGTGATTCTTGTCGACACGCTGCGTCCGGACCACCTGGGCTGCTATGGCTATGACAAGCCAACCTCGCCCTTTATGGACCAACTCGCGAAGGAAGGCGTGCTCTTCGAGAACGCCCGCTCGGCATCAACCTTCACCGGTGAGGCCGTGGCCGCGCTGCTTACCGGACGTCCACCGGCCATGAGCGAAACTGGACTCGGCTGGACCGCGCGGCCGACCCCAATGGCGGAGAACCTTCCGGGGCTATTGCAACAGGCCGGTTATCGAACGGGTATCTTCTCCACGTCGTTCGTCATGCGCTTCAAGGGTTTCTATGATAGTTTTCAGGAGTCGGAGCTATTCCCCAGCGTCCCAAACACGTCCGCGCTGGACGACAGGCTGACCGATGCGGCGCTGACCTTTGCCGAGCGCCACCGGGACGTGCCCAATTTCCAGTATCTGCACTACTACGCGCCCCACGCCCCCTACAATCCTCCCGAAGCTAATCTCACGCCTTTCGCACCCGATCGATCGGTGATCGATCCAGCCAGCGACGTGCACCCCGCCGCACTGGTGGCCCAAGGATTGAAGTCGGACGATCCACGCCTGGCCGAGTTGAGGAAGCACTATGACGCGGAGATCGCCTTTATCGATCAATCGATTCGTCGCTATGTGGAGGGGCTGGAAAAACTGGGTACACTCTCGAAAACAGTGATCGTTCTCGTTTCCGATCATGGCGAAGAGTTTCTGGAGCATGGCTTTGCCGATCATGCCTGGAACCTTCATGAGGAGACGCTGCGCATTCCGATGGTGATCTGGGCACCGACCCTCTTCTCGTCGCGCCGAGTTTCGGAAAACGTATCCATCGTCGATGTGATGCCCACGCTGCTGCGTTGCGTGCAGGTGCCCCATGCGAGTTTCGATGCTCCCGAGGCCGGTCAATACTTGTTTGCCGCAGGCGCCGAGCGCTGGGACTATGTGCCACGGACGGGCCCCATCTACGCGAGCCTCTTTCCTGAGAGTCGCGCCCAGCTTCACGCGGTGGTCTTCGATCAGTACAAATACATCGCCGGACCCCGATGGCTGGAGGGGCAGGAATACATTCAATTCTGGATGCTGCAAAATGCCATGGCGTCGCGGGCGCGGGAGGCGGATTTTCTTCCGATGAATCCCTGGGGTCCGCCGGAGCGGGAGGCACTTTATGATTTGAATGCGGATCCGGGTGAGTTAAGGAATGTTGTGGAGGAGTTGCCGGACGTACTTGAAAAGGCAGGGGCACTGATGAAGGCCTATCAGAAGGCCTCTCTTCCCTATCGCTCCGCGCTGCCCGCCGGCGCTGACAGCGATCCGTTCGGTCCGGACTATGTGACGAGGGGGCTGAAGGCGCTTGCCGAGGGGGCGAGCGATGGTGATGAAGCGGGCGAAGGGAGCGAACGCATTGACCCCGAGGTGATTGAGGGGCTGGAGACGATGGGGTATTTGTGAAGCGATTGACGAGGGGCAGTGCTCTGTAAAGAAGATTTTCCCACAGATTTACACAGATCCGCACGGATAATACAAAGGCGGTTGTTGTAGAACATTGAGGGGAAGAAACATGAAACCAGAAAGTTGTCAAATGAAATTCGACGGGATATATCCGTTTTATCTTTGCAGATCTGTGGGGATCTGTGTGGAATTGTTTTGATTACATTCGGTGACGATAGCCGACGTTACCGCACCCGCATCCTCCCCCGCTGCGCTCCGCCGGGTGTGGGTGGCACCCGGCATCCGCTTCTCGCATTTCCGCTGATTTCCTCTGCCCTTGCGTCATGCGTCCAATTGTTTCAGCGCCCGACACCAAACTGGTTGTCTTTCCAAGTCATGGAATCTTCGCCACACTGGTTGAATCGGATGGGCTCGCCGCTCGTGTCGTAGATTGTGTTGCCTTCCACGTGGAAGCCCTTGCTGCCCTGATCGAAAAAGATACCGTTGTTGGGCGCACCACCGTGGGCGTATGCGCTTCGGTGCACGGTGTGGAAGACATTGCCGAGAATCATCGCGCCGGGTTGGCTCCCGAGGGTATAGAGGCAGCCGCCATCGGCCAGCATTTTCATCGTGTCGTAGACGTGGTTATAGGCAATGAGGCCGCCGCGCTGGCTGGTGCCCGATTCGTTCCAGCGGAAGCCTGCGGAAATACCCGTGTAGGGCAGGTCGCGAACGATATTGTGCGTGATGGTCGTGCTCTGGGCGAAGGCGTCGAAGATGCCCACGCACCCATGATTGACGGCCGCGCAGCGCTGGACCAGATTGCCGGTGACGGTGTTCTCCATGGGGACATCGCCGGGATTCGCCCAGTCGGCGGCCAGGTAGCCGTCCTCGTCTTCAGTCTGGCGGGCCATCTCGCTGAGGCCGCGCCACCCCACCATGATGCCGTTGCCGCCAATATCCTCAAGCGTGCACTGCTCCACGCGATTACGCCGCGTGCCCGCGCCAAAGCCAATGCCACAGGCTCCCATGCGCGCGATATGACTGCGGCGAACGCTGCAGGACTCGGCGTACACGAACTGGAGCGCCAGTGGCAGCACGAAAGTCGGGTCTTTGATCGTCGTGCCGTGGTGGCCCGCCTGAATGCCCAGATAGCCGAATTCGGGCAGGGTCCAATGCGTATATTCAAAGGTGAGGTTCTCAAAATGGAGATTCCGCACAGGCCTCTCCGGGGTGCCCTGCACATTGACCAACTGGCTCGCAATCGGGGCGACAAAGCGCCGCGCATTCGGGTCTTCTCCTTCCTCCGCCTGATAGGTCAACAGGCCCGTTTCATAGTCCAGGTACCACTCGCCGGGCGCATCGACAAAGGCAAGCGCATTTTCGATATACGTGGGCTTGTTCGTGCTGGCACTCGTCATGTCGCCATGACCAACCCAGCCCATGGGATTCTTCATCTTCAAGGTCTGTTGAGATGAGGAATCAACCAGCACGCGGGAGATGGACCAGTTCTGAAACATCACCAACTCCGCGTTGCTTCCTGCGAGGTTTTCAACGCCCGGCGCGGTGCTCAGAACTATTCCGGTGAGATCCTCCGAGACGCCGGATACACGCAGCAACTCCGGGGCATTGGGGAAGCGCCCGCGCGGAAGACGTTCTCCATCGCGGAAGAGTTGTCGGAACGCCCAGGCGCCCTTGGCGGCCTCGGGTATTTCCACGGTCCACTGATTGTTCTTTGCCTTTCTCCAACCCGTGATCGTTCGTCCGCCCGACAGGGAGACTTCCTCGTCCTCGAAAGCGCGGTAGGTGACGCCGAAGGTCTCGGTGCCGCCATCCTCTGGACCAAATTCCAAGGCTTCTGTCAGGCTGTAGGCGCCCTCGCGGAGTTCCACGGCAATCGGTTGGGTGAGGCCTGCGGCAATCGTCTCGCGCACTGCCGCCTGCGCGCGCCCGAGGGTGGCGAAAGGGGCTTCGAGGCTGCCCGCAGCCGAATCACTGCCGTTCGGAGCGACATAGAAAACAGTCGTATCGGGGACATCGGCGCCAAGGGTGGAGAGGCAGAGGATAAGCATGGACAGAAACATGAGGGGGTACTCCATAGGTCTGGGGTGCCGGTGGCGACACCGATTGGGAAGAGTAGCGTACACCATGGTGGCGCAGAGAGACAAAAGTGCTGGTGGACGGTGCGGAAGCAAAAGGAACGGAACGCCCACATCTTTCCACACCTCCGCTGGGACATGTCGCTACTTTCGCGTGGGCCTCGCTGACCTTGAGAAAACCCAAATATCCGGCGACTACATTACCCCTTTCCGGTGCCCGTGCGGCGGTTCGTCCCCGAGATGCTACGTCCCCGGTGGGTGGAAGGCTGGGCGGGCGGCTGCTACAATAGGGCCTCTGTTTCACACTCCAACGCCGAGAGGGCTCCATGCAACTTTCTCTTTCGCTGAACGCATCCGATTTGTCCCCGCAGCTTGATCACTTTTTTGCCCTCGCGGGCCCGAAGCTCCTGGCCCTCGATTCCGAATGGGATCCCACGAAGGGCTCGCCGGTCTTTACCGTGGCGGGCAAGTATACAAGCCGGGGCTGGACCGAGTGGACCCAGGGCTTTCAGTATGGTTGCCTCGTGTTGCAGTTCGACGCATCGGAGGATTCCGAGTTCCTTGACCGGGGCGTTAAGCGTATACACGATTTTATGGCCCCCCACATAAGCCACGTGGGCGTGCACGATCACGGCTTCAACAACCTCTCGACCTATGGCAACGTTCTTCGCCTCGTAAATGAAGGCCGCATACCCATGGCGGACGACGCACGGGCCTTCTATGAGCTTGCCATTAAGATTTCCGGTGCGGTGCAGGCCGCGCGGTGGTCGAGGATTGCCGATGGCACGGGCTATATCCATAGCTTCAATGGCCCCCACTCCCTGTTCAGCGACACGATCCGCTCCTGCAGGATTCTCATGCGGGCGCACCAGCTTGGCCATGTGCTCATGGGCGAAGGCGATAAGAAGATTTCGCTCTGTCAGCGCGCGCTGGAGCACATAAAGAATACCCACCGTTTTAACGTGTACTACGGCACGGGCCGCGATCACTATGACGTGTACGGCCGCGTCGTCCATGAGAGTATCTTCAACATGAGCGACGGGCAGTACCGCTGTCCGAGCACGCAGCAGGGCTATACCCCCTTCTCCACCTGGACGCGCGGGCTGGCCTGGGTATTGCTCGGTGCGGCGGAGGAGTTGGAGTTTCTTCCCCTGCTGCAGGACGATGATTTAGAGTGCCAGGGGGGGCGCACCTCCGTGGAAGCGATGCTGCTCGCCATGGCCCGCGCGACGGGTGATTTCTATATCGAGAATACAACGGCCGACGGCATCCCCTTCTGGGACACGGGCGCACCGGGCGTGGTTCACTTTCCAAATTATCGCGATGAGCCCGGCGACCCGTATAACGCCCACGAACCGCTGGACAGTTCGGCTGCGGCAATCTCCGCCCAGGGCCTGCTACGGCTCGGACGGTATCTGGGATTGAATACGGAGGATGGGGCGAGATACTACCGGGCCGGGCTTCAGGTCGCGAAGACCCTGCTTGCCGCGCCCTATCTCTCTGAGGACCCCGCGCACCAGGGCTTACTGCTCCACTCGGTCTATCACCGCCCCAACGGCTGGGATCACGTTCCAGAAGGCCAGTCGATCCCATGCGAGGAGTCGTCCATGTGGGGCGACTACCACGCGATGGAGCTGGCGGTCTATTTGAAGCGGGTCATAGCAGAGGGGCCGTACCTGACCTTCTTCGATCCAGCACAGTCCATTTGATCATCAATGTGCAATCACGATAAGGATATTTTCATGACCACACACAACATTGGCATCATCATGAATGGTG
This sequence comes from Candidatus Hydrogenedentales bacterium, assembly GCA_041859365.1. Lineage (GTDB taxonomy): Bacteria > Hydrogenedentota > Hydrogenedentia > Hydrogenedentales > JAEUWI01 > JAEUWI01. The sequence goes on along the minus strand of JBHEKR010000273.1, from coordinate 22,741 downwards.
TCACGGGCCGCATGGGCACCAACCAGCACCTGGTGCGATCCATACTGGCAATTAGGGAACAGGGCGGCGTCAAAGTTGGCGACAACTCTCGGATTCTTCCCGAGCCCATACTCACGGGACGCAACGAGAGCAAGCTCGCGGCCCTGGCGGCGGCCCACGGCGGCTTGAAATATTCTACCGATCTGACCGGTCTGCTTGCGGACCCCGCCTATCCCCTCTATTTCGATGCCCAGGTCACCCAGCGCCGTTTCCCCGATGCTAAAGCGGCTATTGCGGCCGGAAAGCATGTCTATTGCGAGAAGCCCTGCGCCGAAAACACGGAGCAGGCGCTGGAACTGTTTCGCCTGGCGGAAACGGCGGGTGTAAAGCATGGCGTGGTGCAGGACAAACTCTGGCTGCCCGGATTTCTCAAGCTGAAATACCTGATCGATACGGGATTCTTTGGGCGGATTCTTTCCGTGCGCGGCGAGTTTGGCTACTGGGTCTTCACCGGCGAAGACCAGCCCGCCCAGCGCCCCTCGTGGAACTATCGCAAAGAAGACGGTGGCGGAATTATCGTCGACATGCTTTGCCACTGGCGCTACCTGGTGGACAACCTATTCGGAAACGTGAAGTCGGTCTCCTGCCTGGGCGCGACCCACATCCCGACGCGGATTGACGAACAGGGCAAACCTTACACCTGCACTTCCGATGACGCGGCCTATGCAACATTCGTGACAGATCGAGACATTGTCTGCCATTTCAACTCCTCCTGGTGCGTGCGCGTGCGTCGCGATGATCTCGTGACCCTGCAGGTGGATGGTACCCACGGCTCGGCGGTCGCCGGCCTGCGCGAATGCGTGACCCAGCATCAGGCCAATACCCCCAAGCCGGTATGGAATCCAGATATCCCAAGTCCCATCGACTTCAACGCGGGCTGGACCCCAGTCCCAACCAATCGCGTCTTCGACAATGCTTTCAAGGCGCAATGGGAGCTCTTCCTGCGTCACGTGGTGCTCGACGAACCCTTCCCCTGGGGCCTGAAGGAAGGCGCCAAAGGCGTGCAACTGGCCGAGCTAGGGCTGAAGAACTGGGAAGAGCGCCGCTGGCTGGATGTGACGCCGCTGTAGGATAGGACCAATACGACGGATTGGACAAATCGGTCCTTCCCGTCCAAACTGTCTTATCAATCGCGAAAGAGAGAACGAATCCCATGAAGAAAGTTGCACTTATCACCGGTGCCAGCCGCGGCATCGGGCGCGGCATCGCCCTGGCCCTGGCCGGACATGGTTACGACATCGCCGGTGTCGCCACAAATCCCGATCCCTCCAATACGGAATCGGGTATCTACGAAGTGAAGGCTCAGGTCGAAAAGCTCGGCCGCCAGCTCCTTCCTATTCGCGGTGATGTCTCCAGCCTGGAAGATCACCCACGTATCCTGGCGGAGACTTTGGATACGTTCGGCCACGTAGATGTCCTCGTCAACAACGCGGGCGTTTCCCTTGCCAGGCGCTACGACATTCTGGAAACTACGGCGGAGAGTTATGACCGGGTGATGGGGATCAATCTGCGCGGCCCTTTTTTTCTGACCCAGACCGTGGCCAACCATATGGTGGCCCACCCGAGGGACCAGGCCGACGTTGCACCATCAATCATTTTCATCACGAGCATCTCCGCAACCGCGGCGAGCGTGAACCGCGCGGAGTACTGCCTGAGTAAGATGGGCGGCAGCATGGCGTCTCAACTCTACGCCGTGCGGCTGGCCGAGCATGGTATAAACGTGTACGAGATTCAGCCCGGCGTGATTCGATCGGACATGATCGCCGGCGTAACGGAAAAATACGATGCTTTGATCGAGGGCGGGCTCCTGCTCCAGAAGCGCTGGGGCACCCCCGAGGATATTGGCAAGGCCTGTGCGGCTCTCGCAGAGGGCTACTTCGGTTATGCGACCGGCGCGGCCATCGAAGTGGGCGGCGGCTTCGGTGTCCGACGGCTTTAGGCCTGTGTCGACCTCTTTTCTATTCGTTTGCGAAACGGCGAAGGGTCGTGAATAATAGTGGAGGCGAGGGCAGGCGCCGGAATTTACAACGCCTTCCCCGACGCGAGCAACTTCAGTCAAGAGGACTTCCAGCATGTATCTGTTCACCGTAACCGCCGCCCCCGACCCCGAAAACGAAGAGCATGAAGAATTTACCCATGCCGATGTTTCCGCCTGGATCAATTTCCAGGAGCCCGCCGGTGCGGAGGAGCTGGCCCGCTTCTACATACGTGAGGCGGGGTGGACCCCCGGAGACACCCTGAGTTTTTACGAGTTGGCCGAAGAGGCCATGTCCGAAGACGATGAAATGTGGGAATTTGTGAAAGAGGCGAAGGAGTTCGGCCACAGCCTCCTGATCGAGGCGTGGGAAGAGGACGACGCGGACGATTCCGAAGAGGAGGAATAACATGAGCCGCATTGGCCCGATTTTCGCCCTGGTGCTGGCGTTCTTTGCATTGGAAGTGCGCGCGGAGCGACTTCCCAACGTAGTCATCATCCATACGGACGATCAGGGCTATGCGGACACCGGGGCCTATGGCGCGACCACCTTTCAGACACCCCATCTGGATCAATTGGCTGAAGACGGCATCCGATTCACCTCCGCCTATGCGGTGGCCAATGCGTGCAGTCCTTCCCGCGCCGCACTGCTGACGGGGTGCTACCCCGTACGCGTAAGCCTGCCCGATGTGCTGGGGCCAAGCCAGCGACAAAATGGTCGCGCGGTGGGGCTAAATCCCGATGAAGTAACCTTGGCCGAGTTGCTCAAACCCCTCGGCTATGCCACCGCCTGCGTCGGCAAATGGCATCTGGGCGACATCCCCGACTTCCTCCCGCTGAATCAGGGCTTCGACGCCTACTTCGGCCTTCCCTATTCCAACGACATGTGGCCGAACCACCCAACATCGAAGGACTATCCCCCACTGCCGCTCATGGAGGGAAACGAGGTCGTCGAGACAAATCCCGATATGAATCAGTTGACCACGCGCTATACGGACTACGCCGTCAGGTTTATCGCCGAACACAAAGAGAAGCCCTTTTTCCTCTATCTGGCCCACAGTATGCCCCATGTTCCCCTCGGCGTTTCCGAAAAGTTTCGCGGGAAGTCGGCTCAGGGCATGTATGGCGATGTCATCATGGAGATTGACTGGTCTGTCGGTGAGATCTTGCGCACCTTGAAAGAGGCGGGACTCGAAGAAGAGACGATGGTGGTCTTTACCTCGGACAATGGCCCCTGGATCAGCTACGGCAACCATGCCGGGTCTGCGGGGCCACTCCGGGAAGGCAAAGGCACCACCTGGGAAGGGGGCCACCGCGTGCCCTGCATCGTGCGCTGGCCCGGCCGTATTCCCGCCGGCCAGGTCTGCGACAAGATGATCGCGAACTTTGATTTCTACCCTACGGTCGCCGAAGCGGTCGGTGCGGCGCTGCCCACGGATCGCATCATCGACGGCAAGAGTCTCTGGCCCCTGCTGGAAGGCCGTCCGGGCGCGGGCACACCCCACGAATACTTCTACTATTATGGTCGTAATGAACTGCAGGCGGTCCGAAAGGGGCCGTGGAAACTTCATCTCCCCCACGAATACCGGACCCTTGAAGTGCCCCCCGGCGCGGACGGATTGCCCGCGCCCTACGTGCAGAAGAACATCCCGCTCGCCCTCTACAATCTGAGCGAGGATATTGCGGAGAAGCACAACCAGGCGGCGGGCTCACGCTTCGTGGTGGAGGAACTTCAGGCGGCCGCCGAAGCATTCAAGGCCGCGATTGCACTGGAGGCGCGGCCCGCCGGACTCTACGAGCCACCTACACCCGTTGCGGAGTCCGGACCCTCAGGCGGTTGAGGCCCGCCGGGCATACCAGGCGAAGTATCCCACGAGTCCAGTAAACAGCAGCAGCGACAGCCCGTCCAGCAGTCCAGGTGGAATGGCGTCGACGTTGAGCGCCAACTTCACCCCCAACGCCAGGGGTATGGCCAGAGCGATGCCCATCAGGGCTTCGCCCGCGATCAATCCGGACCCGAAGAGAATCCCACTGCTGCTGGCGTCGTCGGTGTCTCTCCGTGTGCGCGCGACGGCGTAATGCAGGAGCCCACCTACCATGATCGGCACGGACAGAGACCAGGGCAGATAAATACCCACGGCGATCGGCATGATATGAAGCCGTACCCTCGACTTCGCGCGCTCAAGAATCATATCCAGCACAATGATGGCCACGCCGATGCCGAGGCCGGCCTCGATCATGGCATAGGGGAGTCCTTCATCGCCGAAAAAGCCCTTGGCGAGGCTGGCAAAGAGCGTGGCCTGGGGGGCTTTTAATCCATCGCCGATACCATAGGCGGAGTGGAGCAGACCGAGCACCGGCGTCAGGAAAAACGCGGGCACGACAACGCCAAGCACCTCAGCCCACTGCTGCCGTTCGGGCGTAGAACCAACGAGCTGGCCCGTTTTCAAGTCCTGGGCCACATCGCCCGCGCTACAGGCGACGCAACAGACAACACCGGCCACGCCGAGGGTTGCCAGGATGGCGGACTCGCCTTCGCCGCCCGCCAGCCAGATTATGAACACCGCGAGGAGCAGGGCGCATATGGTCATCCCCGAAACGGGCGAGTTTGAGGATCCTACGAGGCCGACAATATACGTGGCGACGGCGGTGAAGAGAAAAGCGGCTGGAACCATGACTGCGGTAGCCGCCAGCGCAAGGCTGAGGGAACCGATGAGATTTAAGTAAAGAAACAGCGTTCCCGCGGTCGCGATCAGGAAGATTGTCATGAGCGCGCGAAAGGTCATGTTGCGCTCCGTCCTCGGTATGGTCCGTCGATTTCCGTCGTGGTCGGCCGATACCGTGTACAGGCTGCGCACACCCGCGATGAGGCCGACACGTACTTTCCAAATGGAATAGAGCCCGCCCACCAGCATCGCGCCGACACCGAGATAGCGTACCTGCGCACTCGACAATTCCCAGGCCATCGCCAGCGGGTCCTTGGATTGCGTCTCTACAAACGGGCCGACGAGGGGAATGGCGATCAGCCAGCCTATAACACCACCCAGAAAAATCTGGGACGCGATGCCCAGCCCGACGATATAGCCCACAGCGAGCAGGGCCGGGCTGAGGTCCGCACCTAAATAAAAAACTCTCTGGCCAATGGCCGTTGCCCCTTCCACCGTGCCGCGGACCACACCCAGCCCGGTGCTGAGCAGCTTGAAACAGGCGCCCAGCCCCAGGCCAACCACAATGCCCCGAATGCCCACGCCGCCCGCCTGGCCGGCCTGAAGCACTTCCGCACAAGCCACGCCTTCGGGATAACGAAGGTCCTTGCGATCAACGATAAGCGTCTTGCGCAGAGGCACCATGAAAACGATACCCAGGAGCCCACCAGTCAGAATGATACCCGTGCTGATCCAGAAGTTGAAGGAGTCCCACACACCTGCAATCAGTAATGCGGGAAGGGTGAAGATCGCCCCGGCGGCGAGGCTCTCCCCTGTGGATGCGATCGTCTGGGAGATGTTGTTCTCCAGGATGGAGCCGCGCTTGAACACGCCGCGCATGATAGCCATGCTGATGACCGCCGCGGGGATGGAGGCGCTGACGGTCATGCCGACCTTGAGGCCGAGGTACACGTTGGCCGCGCCCATGATGATCGCCAGCAGGGTCCCCAACCCGAGGGACAGTCCCGTACATTCGGCCAGGTCATTGCCCTTGCTGCCCCGCCCCTGCTCGTCGCTCATGTATATCTCCTGAAATCGTCTGAAATCGTGGTGGTCCAGCTCAGTCCCGGTGCGGCTTGCGAACCGGGTGGAGCCACTGGCCCGCCTGCGGATCGGGCGTCAATCTGGGGCGGGCATAGCGGTGAAGTGCGCAGAAGTATTCGGAGATTGACAGGCCCAACTGCTCCGCAGTCTCCCGTATCTCCTCAAACTCCTCGTCGTGCAGCCGGAATTTCAACTGCTTCGTCTTAAGGGTATAGGAATCAAGGCGGTGCGGTTTGACCTCCGACATCGCTTCCATCAACTTGCGTTCCGCGTCGTCCGATAGCATAACCTGCACCCCGATGTTTTCCATGGACTGCGAAGCACCCCATGTGCTCCATTGCCTCGCCTATCTTAGCACAGGCTGCGACGATGAAAAACAGCGAGAGATCAGGCCCCGGCGACCACAATGCGCGGGGGCTCTTCGCCCGCAAGGTGGATGGCACAGTCTCGGGCGACAAGGGACCACTGGCCCGCATCAAACTCCGCAACCGTCAATGCTGCATTGCGCGAGCCGATACCCTCGGCCGCGTCTTCACCAAAGAACTCCGTCACAAAGGCGTGACACACAAGGCCATGGGTGATAACCGCCACCCGTTCCGTGGCGAGGTGCGCCTGGTCCGCAAGATGCTCAAAAGTTTGACGAACGCGTGATCGAAACGCGCGAACGCCTTCGCCTTCCGGTGGAATAAAATCAACATCCGTAAAGAAGCGCGGTTCTTCATCGTAGGACTTGCCCGTCAACAAGCCGGGGTTGCGCTCCCGCAGAGCCGGATCGTAATCCATGGGCGCGCCCGTGTGCGAGGCAACGATGCATGCGGTCATCACGGCACGGCGCAGGTCACTGGAGATGATCCGGTCAAGCTGCTCCTCTTTCAGACGATGAGCCAGCAGCGTGGCCTGGCGGATCCCACGCTCATTCAGGGGAATCTCATGATAGCCCTGCATCATTCGATTGCGGTTGAACTCCGTTTCTCCGTGCCGGACGATGTAAAGTCGCATAGTTCCTTCCATACTCCATATCAAAACTTGTGGGGGTTGAAATGTGATATTGAACAGATCTGTCACTATGAACGCTACAGTTTAGTGCATTGAACAGACCTCGGTACACATTTGCGCGGTGCAACAGTGCTTAACGCCTTGTGCCGCGCTCGATTACTGTGTAATCATTCAGGCATCGAACTTGCTTATCCTTCGTGCTTACACACGCTGAACACACGGTGAGTAAAGCGTACCCCGACACGGGCCCGTCGCACTCGGCGTGGCGATAGCTTTTGGTGATAATACACGATTCTTGATGTACAGAGGAGGCCTTCTCGCATGAATATAGCTGATAGCGGTAAACAGGGTTGCCTGGAGGCGATCTTTAATCCCAAGACGGTTGCGGTCATTGGCGCCACGGAGCAGCCGGGCAGTGTCGGCCGCACGATGTTGTGGAATCTGATCAGCAGTCCCTTCGGGGGTACGGTGTATGCCGTCAATCCCAAGCGCCACAATGTGCTGGGCATTAAGGCCTATCCCAGCGTTACTTCCATCCCCGAGCCGGTGGATCTGGCCATTCTGGTCACCCCCGCTTCCTCTATCCCTGAAATCGTCCGCGAGTGTGTGGCCTGTGGTGTCAAGGGGGCCATCATCATCTCGGCGGGCTTCAAGGAAGTGGGCGAAAAAGGAGCCGCGCTGGAAGCGGAAGTACTGGCTGCGGCCGGCAACGGGCGCATGCGTATCATCGGCCCGAACTGCCTCGGCGTCATGAATCCCATCAAGGGTATGAACGCCACCTTCGCCAGCAGTATCGCCCGCCCCGGCAGCGTGGGCTTTATCAGCCAGAGTGGCGCCCTTTGCACCTCGATTCTCGACTGGAGCTACAGCGTCAACGTTGGTTTCAGCGCTTTCATCTCCATCGGCTCCATGCTTGATGTGGACTGGGGCGACCTGATCTACTACCTCGGCGACGATCCGAATACCAAAAGCATCGTTATTTACATGGAGTCCATCGGCAACGCCCGCTCCTTCCTTTCGGCGGCCCGGGAAGTGGCCCTCAGCAAACCCATTATCGTCATCAAGGCGGGTCAGACCCAGGCCGCGGCCCAGGCGGCGGCCTCCCACACGGGTTCACTCGCCGGCAGCGACGGCGTACTTTCGGCCGCCTTCCGTCGAACGGGTGTGTCGCGCGTATATACGATTGCGAGCCTCTTCCAGATGGCGGACGTGCTTGAAAAGCAGCCTCGCCCCAGAGGGCCCCGTTTGACGATCCTGACGAACGCCGGCGGCCCGGGCGTTCTCGCAACCGATGCCGTGATCAGCGATGGCGGCGAATTGGCGGAACTTTCCAACGAAACCATTGAGCAACTGAACGGCGTACTTCCACCGGCCTGGAGCCACAGCAACCCCGTGGATATTCTCGGCGATGCGGGCCCGGAGCGCTACGCCAAAGCTCTCGAAATCGCGTCCCAGGACCCCAACAGCGACGGTTTGCTCGTCGTGCTGACGCCCCAGGCCATGACCGACCCGACCAAAACGGCGGAAGAGCTTGCCAAGGTGAAGATGGCATCCAAAAAACCGCTGCTGGCGAGCTGGATGGGCGGCGACGGTGTCCAGGCGGGGCGCGATATACTCAACAGTCACGATATCCCCTGCTTTGACTACCCCGACACCGCCACCAAGGTGTTCAATCTGATGTGGCGCTATAACTACAACCTTCGGGGGCTCTATGAAACCCCCGTGCTTCCGCCGGACGAGACGGCGCAGGGACCGGATCGCGCTCTGGTGGAAAAACTCATCACCGATGCGCGCCAGGCCGGTCGCACCATCCTCCCCGAGCACGAATCCAAGAAAATTCTGGCGGCCTACGGAATTCCCGTGGTGCCGACGGAAGTTGCGCGCACGACTGAAGAGGCCGTTGCCGCAGCCGATTCCATGGGCTATCCCGTAGTTCTGAAGCTATACTCCAACACGATTACCCACAAAACCGATGTGGGCGGCGTACAATTGAACCTGAAGTCCGCCGTATCCGTAGCCGGCGCCTTCGACTCCATCTTGAAATCTGTCACCGAAAAAGCTGGCGCCGAGCACTTTGAGGGGGTAGTCGTTCAGCCCATGGTCCAGAATGAGGGCTACGAGATCATCATCGGCAGCAGCATCGACCCCCAGTTCGGGCCGGTTCTGCTCTTTGGTTCCGGTGGCCAATTGGTGGAAGTGTTCAAGGACAGCGCCCTTGGTTTGCCGCCCCTCAACACGACCCTCGCCCGCCGCATGATGGAGCAGACACGGATTTACGCCGCGCTCAAGGGGGTCCGCGGTCGAAAGCCGGTCGACCTCGTGGCGCTCGAACATCTGCTCGTCCGCTTCTCGAAGTTGGTCGTGGAACAGCCGTGGATCGCGGAGATCGATATTAATCCCCTGCTCGTTTCACCGGATGGCCTCATCGCGCTGGACGGTCGAGTGGTGCTGCACGGCCTCGATGTTACCGAAGAGAATTTGCCCAAGCTGGCCATCCGCCCCTATCCGCTGGAATTCTCCGAGGACTGGACGAGCAAGAAGGGCGAAACGATTCATATTCGAGCCATCCGCCCCGAGGACGAGCCGTTGATGGTTGCCTTCCACAAGACGCTCTCCAGCGACACCGTCTACTACCGCTACCTCGGATTGATCTCGCTGGATCAGCGCGTGAGCCATGACCGGCTGACCCGACTCTGCTTCATTGACTATGACCGCCAGATTGCTCTCGTTGGTGTCTGGAAGAACCCTTCCACGGGCGTGGAAGAGATTATCGCCGTGGGCCGGATCGTCAAGGAGCACCGTTACGGCGAAGGCGAGTTCGCGATAGTGGTAAGCGACCACATCCAGGGCCATGGCATCGGCTCGGAACTACTCCAGCGTCTCGTAGACATCGGGCGCAAAGAGGGGCTGAACCGCATTACCGGTTCTGTGCTTCCCGAGAACCGTGGCATGCTTCATGTCTGCCAAAAGCTCGGCTTTGAAGCGACCCGCGTCCCCGGCGAGCCTACGCAGGTGGTCCGAGACCTCACCAAACCTTGACCGAAATCCTGAATCGGCGCGCCAGGTGTACTCACGCACCCGGCGCGCCTTTTCTTATTCAGCGCATGACCGGCACGACCCGCGTCCCATTCGTCGTGACAATGTGTACTTCATGGGCACGCGCCGTCGGGTGGAAAAATTCCCAAACCACCTTCTTCTCCCGCGTCACTTCGAAAATTCGGGGTTTTTCCGGGTCCTGCTGTGCGTAGCTGCAGATGACCGCATTGCCCCCCGGCAGGCGCTGGGCTCCGCAGGGATCGCTGAGTCGCCCTCCCACGTCACTGTTATCCAGGGACCAGGCAACGCTGTTGTCTGGCGCGAACTCGGCCACGCGATTTCCGTGGGTCAGATTAACGTGGATATTGCCATCGGGGAGCAGAATCGCGGTGAAAGGCCAACTGTGCTCTTCCCGTCCCCCAAAGGCCGGAAGATCCGTGGGAATGCTGCGAACCACTTCCCCCGCCGGCGTGTATTCCTTGACCTTAAAGGCGTGCAGATGGGGCACCAGATAATTACCGTTGGGCAGTTTCCGGGCCATGCGCGTCTGCATGTGAATGTCCTCGGCCTCCGGCTGCAAAGGCACCTCAAGCGTGATCTTGCCATCTGGATTCACCTCCACGATGCGCGGGCGCTTGCCCCGTTCCACAATCATCGTCTGACCATTCTCCAGGCGCACGACGGTACCCAGTTCGGAGTTGACCGGGTCCAGCCGGTAAGACCACAGAACTTCCTGGGTCCCCTGTTTGAATTCACGGGCCTCATTGTCCACGGAAACAAGAATGTTTCCACTCTCCAGGACATAGCCGTCGTGGGAAGCGCCGGGCGTCTCCCAAACGCGCTTTGAGTCTTCGTCATAGAGGTAGGTCCCGGTGGAACCCGTGATTAGAAGGGAGTGCCTTATGCCTTCGGTGCTTTCCTGCCGTGGATTCGGCTTGTCCGCCGTTGGAGATTCGGCGCGCAGCGGGAACGCGGGCAGGAGGCCGCAGGCGAGGGCCAGCAGAAAGAGGGGGAAACGAAACATGACGGTACTCTCCCGTGGATGGATGGGTTGGAGGTAAAAACTGCTCTCCCGAACCCTATCACAGGGATTGTACAGGCCGCAAAAGACAATTTTTCATTCAGGCCGATCCAGCTTGTATATCCGGATACGCTGATAGAGGGTGTTGCGGGCGATGCCGAGCAATCGTGCGCTCTTGGCAACATTCCAGTCCGTCTTCACCAGAGCGTCAAGCACCTGGCTTCGATCCAGTTCCCGTGCGCCGGGCACTTCCGGCGGGGCGGACGCCATTCCATGAGTGTGGACGGGACGTTGCCCAACTTCCCTGGGGAGATGCTCAGCCTGGATTACGGTATCGTGACAGACAATGAACGCGCGCTCCAGGCAGTTCTCCAACTCGCGGATATTACCTGACCAGGTGTGGCGAAGCATGAGTTCGAGCGCCTCGGAGGACAAACCCGCAATCTCTTTGCGGAAGGTCTGGTTGAACTTCTTGCAGAGGTGGTCGATGAGCAGAGGGATATCTACACGCCGATCACGCAAGGGCGGCAATTCGATACGGACCACATTGAGGCGGTAATAGAGGTCTTCCCGGAAGAGCCCCTCAGCGATTCGCTGGGCGAGATTCTTATTCGTCGACGCAATGATACGGACATCCACTTTGATTGGGCGCGTGTCCCCCACCCGCTCAAATTCGCGCTCCTGAAGAACGCGCAGCAGTCGAAGCTGGAGTCGGGGCGATATGTCCCCCACTTCATCGAGCAGGATCGTTCCGCCATTGGCCGCTTCGAAGCGGCCCACGCGGTCTTTGATGGCCCCTGTGAAAGCGCCCTTAACATGGCCGAACAATTCGCTTTCAAGAATATCTTCCGCCAGTGCGGCGCAATTTACCTTCACAAAGGGGCCGTTGGCCCGGTGACTCTTGTAGTGCAGGGCAGCGGCGACCAACTCTTTACCGGTGCCACTTTCGCCATATATAAGCACGGTTGAGTCCGTCTCTGCGACGTTCTCGATCAAATTGAACACTTCTGTCATGGGGGCCGACTTGCCAATCATGTCCTGGTACTGGTGCGACGAAGCAAGCTGCTTTTCCAGGCGAGTGATGTGGGTAAGATCTCGAAGGACCAAGACCGCGCCACCCGGCGAGACGCCACCATTGCCGAGCGGCGTGGTGGACATTACCAGAACCTTCTCGCCACTTCGCGCCAGCGTCGCCTCGACGCGAAACTCGCCCACTTCGCCCCGAGTTGCGAGGGTTTTACGCAGGGCCTCCGCAGCCCGATCAAGACTTCCCGTGAAGACATCGCGAGCCAGACGACCGGTCAGTTCACTCAGGTCTTCGCCCAGCATGTGGGCCGCCGCCGCATTGACCTGTCGGATAATACCCTGATCATCCACCGTGACGATCCCTTCGCGGACGGCATGGAAGATGGCTTCAAGTTCACGGCGATAGGCATCGGTCCGCGCGGCATATTCATCCCGTTCGGCGACCAGCCGGTTGTGCTCAAAGGCGAGGCGGACGACGCGCTTCAAGGCTTCGCCGGTGACGGGCTTCGCCAGGTAGTCGAAGGCCCCGAGACGCACCGCCTCCGCGGCTGTTTCCACACTGGGTTCTCCGGTGATCATGATCACTTCCGTGCGGGAGGTGGCCTGCCGCACAAGACGGAGAAGATCAACGCCCGTATCGCCTCCCAGAATGATGTCCGTTACCACGACGTCGAAGTCGCGACGATCAAGCAGCGTACGGGCGCTTTCAAAGGAAGAAGCCGTCTCCACGTGGTAGCGCTCCGCTTCCAGAAACCGTGCAAAGGTCAGGCGGAGCACATCTTCATCTTCGACAATCAGTACGCTGTTCATCGGCGGTTACTCCATCAATCCACGGTTGCCATGGCCCCCCGTTGATGGGCCGTCCACGGGAAGATACACTTTGAATCGCGCGAATTCGCCCGGCACGCTCTCGACCTCGAAAAAACCACCGTGATCTTTGACAATACCATCGGAAACGGAGAGCCCCAATCCGGTTCCTTTGTCCCGACCTTTGGTGGTGAAGAAGGGGTCGAAGAGGCGCACCCGGGTGGCCTCGGTCATACCCACCCCGTGGTCCTCGACTTTTACTTCCAGATAGGCCCTGCCCCGGATCTGGGCCTGGTCGATCGCGATGGTCATGATTTTGTTGGGCGAGCCCCCGGGGTAACGCTCGTCGAGCGCATGGATCGCATTGATAATCAGGTTCATCAGCACCTGCTGCAATTGTTCGCCCCGGCAACGAATGCGCGGAAGTGACTCCGGCACCTTAAGTCGCAGTTCGATCAGCGATTTCTCTATTTTCTTGGCGCTCAAGGAAAGTACCGAATCCAGAACCTCCGCCATGCTCGCCTGAGAGTATTGCTCCTGCTGCTGGCGTGAGAAAGTCAGGAGCTTCTTCACTATCGTGGCAACCCGCTCCGCCTCCGAACGAATCAACTCAGCAAATTGCCGATCAGGCGAATCATCCGGCATATTCTCGAGAAGGATATCCGCGCAGTTGATGACGCCGTTAATCGGGTTGTTAATTTCATGGCCTACGCCCGCCGCAAGCTCCCCAATTGACGCGAGCTTGGACGCCTGGATCACCTTCGCTTCGGCCTCGCGCCGCTCCACCGCCTCGCCCAGCGTCCGGGCAATGGCCTCCACCAACGTGCAGTCTTCCTGCGTCATAATGCCGGGGATGGACGCGTCGATGGACTCGCGATAGACGAGTTCCAGCTTGCCACGGGTTCGCCCGCCCACAATAATCGGGGCGCTGAAGGTCCAGGGTGTGGTGGAGACGACCAGTTCTTCATAGACGTGACCGTCAAATACGATACGGGTGCGGGTGCGCTCCGGGTGGGAGCAAGCCGGTCGAATGAGCTGGGCCACCGCGCGGAAGATATCCGTTTCCACTGCCTGGCCTCGGATGACCTCCCCGACGCTGTAAAGGCAGGTAATCTTCTTGTTTCGCTCTTTCAATTCGCCCAGGAGACGCTCCTGTTCACGACGGGCCTCGTACTCAACCGAGATGTCCCGCAGCAACCCCGAGAAATAGCGCTCGTTCCCAAAGCTTACCTCACTGATAGTCAGGTACACCGGCAGCGTGCTCCGGTCTTTGCGCTGGGCCACCACCTCACGCCCAATCCCGATGATGCGTTGCTCGCCCGTTTCAAGATAACGCGCCAGATAGGCGTCGTGATGGCGCGCATACGTGGTCGGCATGATCATGTTGATGTTGTTGCCCAAGAGTTCCTCACGGGTGAATCCAAACATACGAAGCGCGGCGTCGTTGACGTGCTGAATGATGCCCTTTTTATTGATGGTCAGGATGCCGTCCACGGCGCTTTCAACCAAACCACGAAACCAAGCGTCGTCGTCCCATTTGTTGACGTGCGCGTCGGTGCTTTCGGCCAATGGGTCATGTACCATTCGATTGAACCTTCAGGCAATTGGTGCCGGTCGTCGGCGAATCATCATTGTCGCTGCGAAGTGCGCGGCGGACGTGGTTGAGCATCGTTGTGTCTGGGAGGGTTACGCATGTTTCGTGCCATATGAAGCGCGACGCACATTTCGCTCAAAGATGTTCAAAATGAACATGTTAGCACGATGCGCTGAACCTCCTGCAGCGGCAAGCATACATATTTTGCACACATATGAGCAAATTGAGCATTTGTGATATGGTGCTGCGCATTAAAATGACATCGCCACGGGGATTACACAGGGAATTTCCCCCGGCCTTCAGGTTCGAGCCTGCGGCACGAAAAATGCTTCTCCATGCAGGTAGGGCACCGACCCTGGGGTACGTCTGAACTCGCAAAGGGCGGATATTCGAAGTCGTCAGACACGCGAAGGAGTTGTCTCGCCATGTCGAGCAAAGCGAATGCAGAACACAAGTTGTCGCCCAAGGAGAACGTACCCCGAAGCGTCATGAAGAATACCGGACTGGCATTCTTCGCGCTTCTGGTGGCGTGCGGGGTTTATTTCATTATGCCGGCGTCCATGGAGGAGGGGGCGCGGCGCATGGCCGCGATCTTTGCCCTCGCCGTGGTGCTGTGGATCACGGAGGCCATTCCCCTTTTCGCCACGAGCCTCGCGGTCATCGCTCTGGAGTCCTGGTGGGTCGCACTTCCCACGGACGTGGGCGCGCACATGAAGTATCAGGTAGTGTTCAACAGCCTGAGCAACCCTGTAATATTTCTCTTTCTCGGCGGCTTCATCATGGCGAAGTCGGTGCAGAAACATCGCATCGACGTGCAGATGGCGGCGCTCATGCTTCGCGCCTTCGGGTCGCGCCCTCTTGCCGTGCTTGCGGGCATCATGCTCATCACGGCCATATTCAGCATGTGGATGAGCAACACTGCGACGACGGCCATGATGATCATCATGGTGCAGCCCTTTGTCGCCCGCCTGCACGAGCGCGACAACTTCCGCAAAGCCCTCGTTCTGGCGGTGCCCTTTGCCGCCAATATCGGTGGCATCGGCACGCCCATCGGGACACCGCCCAATGCGATCGCCCTGGCCCAGTTGCAGTCGGCGGGCTTGCACATTTCCTTCGTGAGCTGGATGGCCTTCGCCGTCCCCTTGATGCTCATTTCGCTGGTGCTGGTCTGGGCCTTGCTCGTGGTGCTTTTCAAGCCGCGCACGGACCGATTCGAAGTTCAGGTCGAGAGTAACTTCAAGGCTACGCCCGAAGCTATGACGGTCTATCTAACCTTTGCCGTCACCGTAATCCTGTGGGTGACCGGATCCTGGCACGGTATTCCTACCGAAGTGGTGGCCGTGCTCCCCGCTGCGGTACTGACCATGACCCGTGTCATTTCGGAAAAAGATTTCAACCGCCTTGAGTGGAATATCCTCATGCTGATCGCCGGCGGCGTAGCCCTGGGTGACGGCATTACCAGTACCGGTCTGGACAAATGGGTCGTCGCGGCACTTCCGTCTCAGGGTATGAGCTTCTTCATGCTGGTTGCCCTGATAGGTCTGATTGGTATCGCGCTGAGTACGGTCATCAGCAACAGTGTCGCCGCCCTGATTCTCGTACCCATCGGCCTGGCCATGGCGACGGGCATCGGCAGCTCCACCATCCAGCTCCAAGTGCTTGCGGCCATGTGCGCTATCATGACCAGCTTCGCCATGAGCCTGCCTATCTCGACGCCGCCCAACGCCATCGCCTACGGGACGGGCGAGGTGCGGAATCGGGACATGATGATCTCCGGCGGCATCATTGGTGTCACCGCCAGTGTGGTTGTTATTTTAACGGGCCCCTTCGTGATCGAGCACATCCTCACTTGGGTGGGTTAAGGAGCGCGACGGCCCCTTCATTGGCCAGCAACAGTACGTGGCGACTCCCCACGGGACGGTCCACCAGAATCGTGGCGGGAATCTCGCCCGGATAGAGCGGTAACAACCAGCGCCAGTCTTCCTCCTGTATAAAGGCGAAGGCGGGCGCTGGTTCTCTAAGCAGCGCAATGAATTCCTCGATGGCGGCCTGCAGGTCCGCTTCGAAGGCCCGAATTGCCGCCTCGTCTACGTGCCCCGCCACAGCGCCCTCAATCGCGTCAAACAGCGCCTTGCGCTCCTCGGGTGTCACATGCTGGAGGTTTGCGACGGGAACCTCGTCCACCGCCTCCGCGATAGTCTTCTTCGCATCTTTCTGCAATTTGGCCTGCTCCATCACCGTATCCGGGGAAATTTCGCCAACCAGTCCGGTCAAAACGGGCGTGTGGAAGTGCCGGGCATAGTAGACGTACTCCTCGCGGGAAAAGCCAACGGAATAGAGTTTGAAGTTCGCACCGGCCTCGGCAAGGGTGCGCACCGGCTCGCAGATCGGTCGAGCCGACTTGAAGTGGTTGATCTCCGGGTAGGCCGTAAAGACCGCAACACTGTAGATGAACAACGTCTGCAGGGCCATGACCGGCGGAGTCCAGGAACCGCCGCGCATGAACAAATAAGCCAAACCCGCGACTCCGGCCAGGCCACCTGCTGCCGCGAGGACGTAGACGCGCCATGGTTCCTGTGCCCCATAGGGACTGAAGGCGAGCGCCACGGGCGCCAGAGCGACAAGTCCCAGCAGCACCGACCAGGCGACGCCCCCCCGAAGCAGCCACTTCAAATTGCCCGTGGTGCGCAGATGCACAATGGCGGCGCCAAAGAGCATGGCAAGAACGGGAAGCAGCGGCAGGAGATAGAGCTCGCGCTTGCCAATCGAAATGGAAAAGAAGATCAGGGCGGGCACGAGCCACGAATGAATCGCCCACATCGCTTTGGAGGCCTTGCGGTTCTTCCACGCCCAGTAGAGCACCGGCGGCGCGATGAGGGTCCAGGGCAGCATGTCCACGGGCAGGGTTTCGAGATAATACCAGGGGGGCTGGGCCTTGCTCACGCCCAGCAGGAAGCGCCCGAGGGTATTGCGGAAGAGATTCTCCCCCATGCCCGATTGCACGGCTTCGGCTGCGGTATCTGCTCCATAGATGCGGGCAGGAATATACCAAAGCAGGGTGAGCGCAATGGCAAATAGCGCCCCCAGGACCCAGTGGGTCTGCTTTCGAGGTTCCGGATTCTTCCAATAGAACCCGAAGAGGAAGAGCAGCGGAAACACGAGGGCGGGCGGTCCTTTGGCGAGCATGCCCGCGCCAATCGCCGTGTAGGCCAGCGCGAGCCAGGCGCTCTTTCGTTCGTCATCCCATCGCCAGAAGGCGTAGAGGGCAGTAATCATGGAGGCGGTCAGCAGTACATCGATCTGGCCGCGGCGCGCCTGGTACCAGAATCGGAAACACGTGATCAGCACGATCGCCGCCCAAAAGGCCACTTCCGCGTTGAACATCCGCCGGGCAAGCAGGAAAAGAATGCCCACTACGTAGATACCCGAAAAAATCGACGGCAGGCGCGCGGCCCACTCGTTCGTATCGCCCAGGAGCGCGCCAAAGGCGGCCATGGACCAGAACAGGAGTGGTGGCTTCTCCGTGTAGACTTCGCCATTAATTCGGGGGACGAGATACCCCGTCTCCCCCATTTCCCGGGCCACTTCGGCATACCGAGGCTCGTCGGGCGGCCAGAGGTCGTAGCCTCCGGCGTTAAGGCTGAAAACCAGGGCGGCCAGAGCCAGTACGCCCAGTAGGATCTTCGTGTCACGGGTCATGTTGGGATTCCAGAATACAGGTCGCGCCTGTCGAGGGGGTTGGAAGGGTGATCGGATCCTATCATCCGATACGCCGTGACTACAATGCTGGCCTCGCCCGGAGTTCACATCGAAGGACGAAAACCGCTATGATACCCCCTTGTCGGGGTTGCAGTACGTACGGCGCCAAGCCATTCTATTTACAAGGAGATTCGGGTGAGTTCCACCGATACACAACAACGAATTGCGGTTATCATGGCGGGCGGTTCCGGCGAACGGTTCTGGCCTGTTTCCCGGCGGCTTCACCCGAAGCAGTTGCTTCGCCTCACCAGCCCGACCGATACCATGCTCCATGAGTCGGTGAAGCGCCTGCTCCCCCTCATCAAGGCCGATCACATCTACGTGCAGACCAGCGAGGAACTGGTTCCGGCGATCCGGGCCGCCCAACTCGGTATCCCTGACGACAACGTAATTGCCGAGCCCTGCCGACGCAACACCGCCGGCTGTCTGGCCTACGCAGCGGCCCACATGCTGGCGCGTTATGGCGGCGATGGAAGCAACTTGAGCATGGCCGTGGTCACCGCCGATCACCGCATCGGCGACAATGGCACTTTCGCCGAGACGGTTTCGAGGATTCTGAGTGTGGTGGAAACCGAGCCGGTTCTGGGGACGATTGGTATTCCGCCGACGCGGCCCTCGACGGGTTTTGGCTACATTCAGGCGAAACTTGACGGCGCTCCAGCGGACCTGACGAAAGTCCCCCAATCCTTCACGGTTCAGGCCTTCCGTGAGAAGCCCCCGCTGGACGTGGCCAAGTCTTACGTCGACAGCGGTGACTATTTCTGGAACAGCGGCATGTTCTTCTGGAATATCGCCACCTTTGTTAAGGAATTTGACGCGGCGGACCCTGCCTACGGCCAAGCCATCCGCGCGATGGCTGCGGCCAAGAGCGAAGGGAACAACGAGCAGGTCGTCAAAATATTCGAGGGCCTCACGAGCATTTCTATCGACTATGCCCTGATGGAAAAAGCCAATAAAGTGGCCATGGTGAACGCCACCTTCGCCTGGGACGATATCGGCACCTGGTCCGCCCTGGAGCGCTCTCGTGAAGCGGACGAACAGGGCAATGTAACGCAGGGCGACCCGGTACTTATCGACAGCGAAGGCTGCATCGTCTACAACGATGAAGGCGCGGAGGCCCGCGCCGTAGCGGTCATCGGCGTGACGGATCTGGTGGTCGTGGTGACGAAAGACGCCGTCCTCGTGGTGCCCAAGGATCAGACGGAAGACGTGAAAAAGGCGGTGCAGGCCTTGCAGGCCCGAAACGCGAAGCAGCTATAGACCAATAGAAATGCCGCCCGATAGAATCATATCGGGCGGCATTTTTCTTCCTGCTTACTTCGACAGATACCCCTTCGGCAGTTCCGCCGGAGGCGTATAGGTAAAAGGCATGGTCTCGGGGAGCACTTTCACCGGGGTGGTGTACTTCAGAGCGGTTCCGCCGGGTCCTTCGAAGGTAAGTTCGACCATCTGAGCCGTCCAGCCTTTTTCGGGGGTCTGAAGTTTCACCCGATAGACGCCGTCAGCCTCCGCTTTCACCTTCTTGTCCTTCCAGATCTCGCCGACAACGTCCACGCGAAAATCGCGGGTCTCGCTGTTCGTGGCGGACCAGTAGCGCACCGCCTTGGGCTTCGTTTCCGATTTTACGACCAGGCTATCGCCCTCGAAAGACCAACTGTACTGCGGCAGCGGTGTCTTGCTGATAATGCAGTGATAGAAAGAGACGAGGGAGTACAGCGCATCTGAACCATCAAGGCCGTGACCGGCGTTGGGCACATAGCGGAGGTATTTCTCCCCTTTCAGATCGTCCCAATAGAACTGAGAGGAATCCGGCAGGAAAAACTGATCGCCGCAGGCATTCACGATGAACTTGGGCATGGTATAGCGGTCGATGTAGCTGTAGGGTTCTACCAACTGAAGCAACTTGTCGTATTCCGGCGTGCCCATCCAGTCCATGAGCCCGGCATTCTGATAGTCACCCACGGCCGGGGCCCAGAAGCCATAGGCTTCCCAGTGGTGCTTGAACGATTCCTTGATATTGAGCAGGTCGATCACAAAAGGAACAATGGCCACGACCCGTTTGTCCACCGCCGCCGTGGTCCACGTGGTCCAGCCGCGCTTTGAGCCACCGGACACCACGAAATTGTTGATGGTGTGCTTTCCCGCTTCGTCCGTCGCGGCAAAGGCCTGCACCGCGTCCATCGCGCGAACCGCGCTTTTGGTCATGGGCAGGCGGGCAGGCCAGGTTTCGTCGCCCGTGCGGAGGAATTTGTCCCACGTGTAGGCGATGAGATCGTCTTCGGTGCGCTTCTTACCATCCTTGGCGAATTCCAAGGGCTGGTTGGGCACCATGGACAGCTCGACGACGACCGAGCTGGTCAACTTGGCCATTCCGGCGAACTCTTTGTTGATTTCGTTGGGCGCTTCGTTGCCATTCTTGCCGCCGCCGATGAAAAGAAGGGCCGTGTCGTACTTCACCTCATCGGGCACGGCGACGGTCACCCAGTGCCGCCACTCGGTGCGGTCGACTTCTTCCGGCGTACGCCAGTTCTGCGAGACCATGTTGAGTACGTACTGGGTTACGCCATCCTTGCTCTGCTTGCCCTCGACCTTCCAGGAGAAGCTGGGATCGGGCGCGTGAACATAGCGGTCCAGGGCGGTTTCCGCCGCGGCCTTTGGCGCCTGAGATTCCGCGACAACGGCGGTATCCGCCAGCACGAGGCCGAGAAACAGGGGCATAAGAATCTTCGAAATAGGACGGACTTTCAAGCTGCTCTCCTTTGCCGGGCGTCTACCTGGATGCTGATCGGACTAGACTGTGCCCCAAGCTCAACGGTTTCAATGAAAAGGCCCCGGCAGCATACCTGAATACTACCGGGGCGAAGGGGTATGGCGTTCAGTTTTTAGGGGCTTCGGCGGGGGCCGGATTGCCGGGAAGCTGTGGCGGAACCGCATTGCTAACGACGGGCTTTGGCTCCGTAGCCGTGCCCTTGGGAATGCGCGACGGTGTTCTCCCCACCTGTACGGCACGCGCGGGGCGCACCTGGAAGGGGATGCGAATTTCAGGTGTGTCGGGCAGATTCGTCCGCACGATGAGTTCCTTGTCCTTCAGTGAATTATCCAGCGGCATCTCGCTCAACTTGATGTGGTAGTCGTTGTCCTTCCGCTTGATGAGCTCCGCCTTCATCCCCTCAATCGGGGCGATGACTTCGAGCAACTCAAACGCCTTGGTTCGACCGGCAATGACTTGAAGATACTGGGTGGAGCGGGCGGCGTTCGGATCGCTGCTGGACTGGATGGTAACGAAACTCGGTTGGACAGTGAGCGCGCCGATGACGTGCCCAAAGACTCCGACTTCCATGACCGGACGGGTGGTCTCGCTTGTCGTGACCTTGAGTCGTCCGTTGATGCTGCCCGGCATGAGATTGGGATTGGTCGTGACGATAATTTTGTATTCTTTGCCGGGGGATACCGTTTCGACAACCGTCTGGATCGGAGCCGCACCTTCGACGGTCACTTCCTTGACCTCAAAGGTATAGCCCTCCTTGGTCGTGCTCAAGGTGAGTGGCAGGACGTGGGGCTCATTGTCGATTATCTTGCCGAAGTTGAGCATGCCCGGTTCCATATTGATCAGGGCCAGTGCCGTGCCCTTGAGCTCCAGATAATACTGGGGCGTCTCCGGATCGTTGGTGAGCACCGTAATTTTCTTGGTCTGGGGACCCTGTTTGCCCTTCAGGTTGAAGGTCACCCCCACCTTCGTCTCCTCGCCTGGAGCCAGGGTGTTGACTTCCGGCTTGGCCACGGTGCAGCCACATGTTGTCTTCACTTCCGTGATCTGGAGGGGCTCGTCGCCCGCGTTCTTGATCACAAAATCGTGGTTCACCTTGCCTTCGTTGTCCTGCTCGCCGAACTCAAAAACTGGAGCGGGACTCATGATAATCGGGGCCGCCTGACTGGCGGAACCAAAAATTCCCAGACCGGCAACGGCCACGACAGCGGCGAGGGCCCTGCACATACTTGATTTCACGTTCATTACTCCTGTCTGGCACCCGAGGCTGTCGGTGTGCCGGGGTTCACTGCCCCACACTGCAACTTATCTCGGAAACGCTATAACGACCGGCTTTTCCCGTTCGTTGACCATCTGAAAAGGCAACTGTCGCACTTCCGACGCCTGCGCGTCATAGAAGTACAGGCGCGACGCCGAGGGCTCCCGCCCGTGGCCATCGGCCCAGAAGGACAGAAAGCTCTCCTGCGCGCCCAGAGGCCGCCGGGCGTAAGTGTGATTCATCGCACTGCCGCCGGTCAACTGCCGCACCTGCGCCCAGGTCTGTCCATAGTCCTCACTCTGCCAGAGGGCCGTTTCCCCGCCCGGATTGTAGGCCTGAGGCCCGGTTTCGGTCGCCCCAATGACCCTGATCAGGCCCTTTTCCCCCACATAGAGCGAGCCGAAGTCGTAGTTGTTGTCCGACTCAGTGATTTCGTGGAATTCCCAGGCAGTGCCGTTCCATCGGGCCAGAGTCCAGAGGCGCGGGCCACCTTCGGGACCCGAAACCCAGCTTTTCGCGGTCATATACAGCAGATGGGGATTCCCCTCCGCGTCGTAATTCAGGTCCATCGTGTAGACCAAGCGCCCTTCGGCGGCGTAATCTCGCACGAGGGCCGGATTCTGAATTTCGGTCACCGGCAGGGCGACCGGTGTGCCGTCCGCAGCCGACCACGTCTTGCCGAGGTCCGGCGTGTGCATGTAGTAGAGATTGGTG
>JBHEKR010000200.1:0-16426 GCA_041859365.1 Candidatus Hydrogenedentales bacterium | reverse complement strand
GCTCAGGGCAGCGTCAGATTCAGTTCGGCGGCGCCGGATTCGCCCATGGTCACTTGCCCGGTTGCGAAGGGGGACTTCTCCAAGTCGTTCAGGTCAAACTGAAATACGAGAACGGTATACTCGCCGGGCTCTAGGCCGCTGATGTCGTAGGCGCCTGACGGGTCCACGGAGGCATTGCCGGCGGCGCCCGCCTGCATTTCGGGCGAGGCCATGGCGGATTCGAGGTCGCTTATCTCGATCTTGCCGGTGAAGGCGACTACCTGGCACACGCTTGCGTCGGAAAACCCTGTAATGACACCGCGAAGATGTGACCCACCCTCCAGATCGATGTCCAGATGTACTGTTTCGCCGTCGCCCACGGTCGCATTGAGGGTGCGCGTTCTGGACGGACCATTTCCCAGCCCGCCCGTTTGGGCCATTACCTTGTAGTCGCCCGCATCCAGGCCGGAGATACGGTAGGTGCCGTCGGGGGAAACCGCTCCGTCGATGCTCGCGAAATGGCCCTCCACTGCACCCACCGGCATGGCGGCGATGTATCCGTCGGACACCGGCTGGCCACCACTCAGAAACTGGCCCTCGATAGCGCCCGCGCCAAATTCAATGTTGAAATTCAACGTCGTGGTGGCACCCGCCTCGACCGTCGCCGTTTTGTCCTGGCTGCGCGTTGCATCGTCGTGCGTAGCACTGGCGCTCAGAGTCACTTCGCCGGGTGCAATTCCTGAAATGGAATAGAAGCCCTTGGCATCCGTCGTAGCCATTTGCAGGTCGGCCATGTTGTCCGTCTGGACGAAGACGGTCTGGTCGGCGACCGGGATCCCGTCTGCCGAGACGACGCCCTCAACCGTTCCGCTCGCCGCCATGACGATTTCCACCTGCACAGCTTTACCGGGCTCCAGCGCCACCTCGACGGTCGCGTTGGCGTAGTCCGCGTGCGTCGCGGAGATTGCGGCTAATTCCGAACCGAGTGAGTCGATCGTGAAGCGGCCCTCGGCATCGGAGGTGGCCGCGGCGTCTTCGAGGCTTTCACTCATCAGCCAGAAGCCGGTCGAATCACCCAGATGGATCCGGGCCCCCTGTATGGGCGCGCCGTTGGCGTCGAGCACGATGCCCGCGATGGATGCGCCGGCTTGCAACTGGAATTGAATGCCGGCGTTAGCCTCACCGGCTTGGACGTCGGCGATCTGCTGCGAGCCTGGGCCGTAACCTGTCGCGCGGACATGGATGGTCGCCTCTCCCGCTTCCACATCGTCGATCCTGAACTGGCCATCTTCATTGTAGAAAGCAATATAACCGAGAAACTGAAAATCGTAGCTGTCGGAGAGTCCGGAGGTATGGGCGACCTCAAAGCGGGGGATCGGTTTACCTGTCACCGCGTCCAGCACCTGGCCTTCCACGATGCCAAGCCCTTCCAACACGATATCGACATTGCGTTCGCCAGCAGCAACCTCTTCCCGCTCCTGGCTGGAATAAGAATCGTGGGCCACATCCAATCGGTAGGTGTTTCCCTCATCTACTGCGACTTCATACGTTCCGTCCGCTCCGGACTCGGCGTATCCATGGCCCTCACCCATCATGGTGTTTGCGTTGATATAGGCGCCTTTAATCGGCTCCCCTTTGACGTTGGTAACGGTCCCCGATATGGTGCTCTCCGGTGCCTTGCCCAGGACGAGGCGAATGCCCTTGACGGCCTGCCCCCGCGCAACGTTTACGTCCTGTTTGTCCTCCAGGCCGCTTTCCATCGTGCTCATCTCGTGGGCATACAATTGATAGGTGCCCGCCGCAAGGTTGGCCAGGGTAAAGGCGCCTTCGGCGTCGGTCATCACCGGTTCGTCGAGCCAATGTTCTTCCGAATCGACCGTGACCATCGCATTAGGTACCGGTTTTCCGCTCGGCGTGACCACCACGCCCGCGATACTACCGCCCGCGCCCACGACGATTTCGATGCCGTCCAGTCCGGACTCGCCTGTATCGAGCGGACCAACCTTCGGCGCGGCATAGCCCCGGCCCGACGCGCCCAGCGTAACTTGGATCTGGGGCATCACCCCGCGTATCTCAAACGCGCCGTTCTCGTCCGTCGTGACGCTGGATATAGTCCTGTAATACTCTGACATGGTGGAGGTGTGTACGCCGATGCCCTCCACGGCTTCGCCCTCCTCATTGCGCACATTCCCCGAAAGGGATACACCGGGGCGGACGCCAAAATCAATTTGGTCGGTCGTCTCGCCAAGCTTTACGGACACAGTTCGGTAGTTCTGGCCGTCTAACTCGACATAATCATCCCGGGCGGTCACGCTTATCGCGTAAAGACCTTCGGTGAGTCCACTGAGCAGGTATTTCCCATCATCACCACTCTTGCCTTCCTGCGGGCGACCCATACCATCGGGGTTGAATGCGTGAAGGGATATGCCGCCAACGGGCTGGTCCGTAGTGATATCCCTCACCGTACCCGCGATAGCGGCGCCTTTGGTTACTCGTACGACGATATCCGTCACAGGCGCGGCGTCCACAATGGAGAATCTCGGCGCCGCTTCCGCGGGAGCAAGGGTCTCATCTTCGACGCGCACCCAGTAGGCGCCGTCGGCCAGAGCGTTTGCGGTGAAACTTCCGTCTTCGCCCGAGGTCGTCGAATGCTGGATCTGGATATTCTCCCCGGAGCCAATCGTCAGTTCGACACCAGGAGCCGGCTCACCGCTTTCCGAATCGATCACGGTGCCGGATGCGGTAGCGCCGTGCGTCAAGACGATTTCAGCGTTGGTCACGCCGGTGTCGAAGGGCTCCGTCGTCACTTCGACGAAGTTTTCGGCACTTGCAACGAGCGTCCACGATCCCAGTGTAAGGTTTTCCATACTGAAGCGTCCGTCCCGGTCGGAATAGTCTAGAGCCATGCCTGCGAAGGCGTGTTGAAACTCCAGAGGGCTCTCTACAGACGTCCTGTGGGCCACGATAAGGGCGTCTGCGACGGGCGCGCCTGCCTCATCATGTACCTGGCCGGAAATAGCACCCGCCGGCCGCAATTTCAATTCGATCAATGCGGTGGGGGCATCGTCGGTCAAGATGGACATTATCGACGCGCTCTCTCCACCCTTCACCGCCGTCACCAGGATCGGACCGTAACTTTCCCCTTCCAGGGACACCAGCGGCAGATCGGCCACGCGGAAGCGGCCCTCCTCGTCCGTTTCCACCGTCCACGGGCTCGGACGCTTTGCCTTGGCAGCGGAGTCACTGGGCCGTACGAATTGCTCCAGGGTGACCTTCGCGCCGGAAACCAGGCTCCCATCGTCGTCCTGCGTCACGATGCCCTTAATCACACCCGGCCCGCTGGGTCGTGCGGCATCGTCGACTTTCGACTCGGCCTCGGTGTCCGCCGACGCTTGTCTGTCTCCCGTTGCTTCCGTGGGCTCCGAGGCGTTCCTGGCCGCGATTGCATCAGGCGTAGTCGCGCCGGGAGCCACTTCTGCGGGAGCTTGCGCAGGCACAGCCTCTGTTAGGTCGGGCTGGTCCAGATCGCTGCGCGAAAGAAAAAATGCGAATGCGCCGAGTGCCAGCAGGAGCGTGGCGCCCATAATCAGGAAGGGAAGATTGTTTTTCATGCCGCGTATCCCCATTCTGGTGAGCTTGTGTCTATCTAATGCCCAATATATTTGGAGAGTATGACAGGTGCCGCAGCCGCACCACAATCTATAAAGGTGCGCGCGCGCTCAGAACCGCTCACCTGGACCCTGGTAGCGCCATTTGCCATAGGGCAGATCGCCGAGGTGTACCTTGCCGATGCGGATGCGCTGGAGGGCTTCGACTTTGAGGCCGACCAGTTCGCACATGCGGCGGATCTGGCGCTTGCGGATCTTGGAAAAAGGGACAGGCAGCCATGGAAATATTGATCAATGCGTCATTGACAGCGACCGTCTCTTCTGTTACTCTGCTTAAACGGTGGCTCAAAGGCTTCCGTTATGCGGTGTGCGCATGGATAAAAGGGGTAACGACGTGACAGCGGCAAGACAGCCTGGAGGCAATACCAGGCCCTGCAACGACTTCGGCAAGCTCGACCCACTAACCGCGCCGGGACGCAAGGGGCGGGGTTATCCGCCTGCCGCGAACCTTCGGCGCAGGGGGCGAAGATGCGCCGTGGCGCACAAGCGCCTGACGCGAGTGGACATCCCCAACGGCAGGCACACGGAATACACATACGACGCCAGCGGGCACCAGGACTCCATCCACCATAAGGACGGAACGACGGTCAAACAGGGCTTTGACTACACCTTTGACGATGGCGGCAGCATTACGCGCATTGACCACGAGGACGGCTCCTACTGGGCCTACGACTACGACGGCCGGGAACGCTTAGTCGAGGCCATTCGCGGAAACCATGCCACGCCCACCATTGAGGCGACCTATGATTACACCTATGACGACGCGGACAACATGTTGACCAAGACCGTGCCGTGGTACGACGACTTCGAGGACGGAAACATCACCGGGTGGTCGGGGAATACGACCTACTATTCGGTGACGGGCGGTGTGCTGAAGAACACTTCGGACACCACGGTGCGCGATCTCTATCTCAGTGAGACGGATGCGGATCATGACCTCAGCTTCGACTACGTACGCTACAGCGCCACAGGTCGTGTGGACGTCTACCTCCGCACCATCGACGGGAACAACCGCCTCTATTTGGAGATAAACCCGGGCGATATCAAGCTGCGCCAGGTGGATGGGGGTACGCTGTCTACCCTCGCAACCTACAGCACGACCGTGGCGGAAGATGCCTGGTATAAACTCCGGGCCATCCTGGACGAGACGTCAGTGAAAATTTACTGGGGTGCAGAAGGGACATCATTTGACGAGATTATCTCGGCCACAACGACGAAGACCACCACGGTGCGCGCGGCCTACTTCCGCGCCCAGGCGAATTCCGAGCACGGCTTCGACAACATCCAGCTCATCGCCGGCACCCGCAGCACGACGGAAACCTTCACCTACAACGACGCCAGTGAACAGATTACCCACGCGAAGAACGGCGTTACCACCACCATGACCTACGACGATTGGGGCCGATTGACGACTCGCGACGACGGCACACATACGGCGTCTTTCACTTGGGGACTTGGTTCCGAACTCTTGCAGTTCGACTCGAACTTTGTTGACCAGGGAACGGTCAGTTATCAGTATGGTGGTGATGGAAAGCGCCGAAGCGTGGACGACGGGACGAGTTATGTGTGGCACAATTGGGCCAGAAACATACCCATAAATGAAGAAGATCAGGGTGCGGGTGTCGGCGACGGGTCGTTAAGTAAGACCTATATTGCCTTCCGAGCAGAAGTAGGAGGGCCGGTCCCAGCTTCGGGTACATATACCTATTTCGCGACGGACCACCTTGGGTCGATCCGTTCTACTTTTGACCAGGCGAAGAGCAATACGGGGAATGCCGAGTTCGCACCGTTTGGCGAACTCTACCAGCGTGCACTGCCCGGCGCAACTAAGGTTCGTCATACTGCCCATAAGCTTGAAGACAAAACGGGACTGTACTATGCCGAATATCGATATTATGCGGCGGATAGTGCACGATGGCTGAATAGGGATCGTTATGGCGCGGTCGATGGGCCGAACCTCTATGCCTATGTAAGCAACAATCCGATTTCCTATTGGGACCCGAATGGAGCAAGTCAGGTCCCAACCGAAGGGGGGGGTGACGAAAGTGATTGCGTAAAGTATAGTCTGGGCAACGACTCTTTGCCAAGCGAGAAAGTTATAAGTGGATTGAAGTGTATCTGCAAGGCGCTCGGAAAGGATATCACGGTGACAGGCGGGACGTCCCCCGAATCTGGTTCTCAGCATGGGTCCGGTAGTGAGCACGACAGCGGCAATGCAGCAGACGTGGATGATTTTCCAGAGACAAATGATTTCTTCTGTGCGGCGAAAAAATGCGGATTTACCTACGGATTGGACGAGGGCAATCATTTCCATATCGACTTTGGACCCGACAGGGGTAAACCAAGCAATCCCGGCGGGCAGACGACAAACCAAATACGCACCTGCGAATGTGAGGATTAAAAGATGAACATATGCAGGAACGACGGATACCAAGAGCGAATGTTGCTAGTGTTTACCCTTGTTTTGATTAATTTGAACGTATTTGCCGCCTGCGGGCAGGACTGCTCGGAAATACCGAAGTGGTTTTCCGAGGGACAGGGCGTGATTGAGAAGGACCCATCCAAAGTGGCCCTGTCGTATCTTCGTTTGATGGAAGAACGCGCGTTTAAAGCGGCGTTTGTCCTGATAACGCCTGAATTCGCGCAGACGTCGGATCCGCAAGCCTTCGAGGATACTTATGTGAAGCGCAAGGACTGGCATACGTACGCGGATACGGTTTGTACGACGGTGCAGCTTGATAACAGAAGGCAGAAAGTAAGTGTGAAGGCATTTGTAGGAAATGAGGGCTATTTTGCCTTGGATCGAATCACAATCGAACTGCTTTCGAAGGGGGAACATTGGAAGGTTGACAGGGTAGATTGGAAAACGGTGATTCCGGATGTGTTTGTTCCAATACAAGGCACCCGCTTCGACCTGCAATCGGCGCGCAAGGAAGCCACTGCGGAATCGGATATCTATAGTATCCAATTGCGGTCCCTGGGGTGGCTGAAAACGAAGGACGCAGCGGTGTCCAGTAAGACGCCGCTGTGGCTTGACCGCCTGCCTGACGACAATCTGTTTGACGCGGTACAGGGCTATATCCGGGCGATTGCGTACGGAGATTGTTGCTCGGCGCTCTACTATCGCACGGATCCAGTGGAGGCATTAAAGGACTCATCGCACTCGGAGGAACAAAATGTGCGCGTATACTTCTTCATGTCTGCGGATCATGAAGTTGATCTCCTAGATGATGGAACCGCGACAGTATGGACAAAGGTCTGGTTTTCGAACGGGGAGACAATCGTCATTCAAGCGGTTGCGTTCGAGTGCACACGGGTGGGTACGGTCTGGAAAATTCAAGGGGTGATTGGCGGCCCCAAGTCGTACATAGCTGCGGGCGACTTTGGAGACGTGTGTGAAGTGGCAAGCACGGGCGAGTAAATACTGGAAAGAGGGACAGTCACCTATAAAAAATCTGATTTAGCGCCACCCTTCTAATCGCCCTAACCCCATGCCCGCCAATCCCTTCCCCGTTCAGCACTGCAACGTCCGATCATAATCTATAGGGGAGGTCCATCATCCCTCCCCACAACCGGACTCATTTTCAGGGAGGGACAACCCCACGCAGACGACGCCGACAGGACGCGAGGACGCCATAGTTCCGGCACGCCCGCGCTCCGGGCCTTCCACGATTGGCTTGCAGCATCAGAACGCTGACGCACGAAGGCAACTCCTTCACGCCGCTACCGTGTCCACAGAACCACTCGCTGGGGACGACGATTTGCGCGGACACCGGCGCTCAGAACGTCTCGCCCGGTCCCAGGTAGCGCCATTTGCCATAGGGCAGATCGCCGAGGTGCACCTTGCCGATGCGGATGCGCTGGAGGGCCTCCACCTTGAGGCCGACCAGCTCGCACATGCGCCGGATCTGGCGCTTGCGTCCCTCGCGGAGGATGAAGCGGAGCTGGCCGCCTTTGGCACGGGTGACCTGGGCGGGGCGGAGCTGCCGTCCGTCGAGTTCGAGGCCGTGGCAGAGGAGGGCAAGGGCCTGGGGCGTTACCTCGCCCGAGACGCGCACGAGGTATTCCTTGTCCACCGAGCTTTCGCTCCCGATAATGGTGCGGGCCACCGTGCCGTCCTGCGTGAGCACCAGGAGGCCGGTGGAGTCGATGTCGAGCCGTCCGGCGGGTGCGAGGTTCTGGCGGTGCTTTGGCAGATAGACCAGCCCGCTGCGATCGCCCTTGTGGCGCGAGGTGGGCGCGATCAACGAGGCGGCGTTGCTGTAACCCTCTTCCGCCTGACCGGAGACATAGCCGAGGGGTTTGTGGAGGAGAATCGTGATCTGGTCGCCGAGTTCGCCCTGGGCCCGCGGGTCCAGGGTGAGCTTTTGCGTCGGCAGCACCTTTTCGCCCAACTGGGCCACGCGTTCACCATCGATGAGGACGAGGCCGCGCTCAATAAAATCGTCCGCCTCGCGGCGGGAGCAAATGCCGCGGGAAGCGAGAAGCTTGCTGATGCGCAGGGGTTCGTTTTCGGGGAGTTCAGAGGGCAATGGAAGGGCCTATCAGGGTGCGGTTGGTAGGCGGGTATTTTACCTGCTCCGGGCGGTACGCGCAAGGTACGTCGGGGTGATCGGTGGCGCGGGACGCGTGGCCTCTGCCTGTCTGGTATTTGCGACATCACTGCGCTATCCGGTAGATTGCCCTTCCGTTGTCTATGTTGCCAACCCGTGAAGCGCGAATCATGTCCGGAGCAATACTTGTTGTTGAAGATGAACCCGCGATCGCCGACACGATCGTCTA
This sequence comes from Candidatus Hydrogenedentales bacterium, assembly GCA_041859365.1. Lineage (GTDB taxonomy): Bacteria > Hydrogenedentota > Hydrogenedentia > Hydrogenedentales > JAEUWI01 > JAEUWI01. The sequence goes on along the minus strand of JBHEKR010000200.1, from coordinate 7,997 downwards.
TGCCCTCAAGACCGAGGGCTTTTCGGTCACGTGGCACACGACGGGGGGCGAAGCGCTGGAGGCGATTCGCGGATGCGCCTTTGATCTCATGGTGCTGGATGTCGGCCTTCCCGACGCCAGCGGCTTCGATATCTGCCGGGAAGTGCGCAAGGTATCCCAGCTTCCGATCATATTCCTGACCGCCCGCTCCGGGGAGGTGGATCGCATTGTGGGGCTGGAGATTGGCGGCGACGACTATATGGCGAAGCCCTTCAGTCCCCGGGAATTGACGGCCCGGGTGCGGGCGATTCTGCGGCGAACGGGTGCTCCCACCCCGGTCGAGCCGGAAGTCCGGAGTGCATCCCCCTGGGTAATCGATCAGCAGCGCCGCACGATCAGTTTCTTCGGCGAGGCCCTGGAACTTCCGCGCAACGAGTACAGGCTGCTGCTCATCCTGTTGCAACATCCGGGCTGGGTCTATTCGCGGGAGCAATTGATGGACATGGCCTGGGATGCGCCGGACGCCGCCATGGCCCGCACTGTGGATACCCACATCAAGACCCTGCGGGCGCGATTGAAGAAAGTGCGACCCGATCTGGATCCGATTCAGACCCACCGGGGCGTTGGGTATTCGCTGAAGGAACGGACGTGAAAATCCGGACCCGACTTTCCCTGGCCTTTCTGCTCCTCGGCGGTGCGAGCATCTACTGGCTGGTGAACTGGGTGGTGGAGGATCTGCGGTCGCGCTACCTCGCCGCGATGGAAGAGGCCATGGTGGACACCGCGACGATTCTTGCAACGGTCGTTGAAGGCCAGATGTCCACTGCGGGCGAAATTCCGGCCGAAGCTCTGCGCGATGTGCTGAAAGAAGCCAACCGAAAATCGCTCAATGCCACCATCTACGAGTACACAAAGACCAGGGTAAATGTACGGGTCTACATCACCGACAAAGCGGGCATCGTGCTCTACGACTCCGTCGATGGCCGCGACGAGGGGACGAGCTACGCCCGGTGGATTGATGTCGCGCGGACCTTGAAGGGGGACTATGGTGCCCGCGCCACCCACCTGATACCCGATGTGCCCCAGAGCGCTGTGCTCTATGTGGCCGCGCCGCTCCGGCATCAGGGCGAGATCGTCGGCGTGTTGTCCGTTGGAAAGCCCGCCGCCAGTGTGAGTATTTTCCTCGAAACCGCCCGGCACGACATCATGTTTGCGGGCCTCTCCGTCGCCGCCGCCGTGCTACTGCTGGGGATCGCCGTTTCACGCTGGGTATCCTGGCCCATCGAGCGCCTGACGCGCTACGCGGAGGCCATTCGCGACGGGAAGGCCGCGCCGCTCCCGCCCCTTGGAAACGACGAAATCGGACGCCTCGGAAGCACCTTCGAAGAAATGCGCACGGCCCTGGAGGGCAAGCAATATGTGGAGGACTATGTCCAGACCCTGACCCACCAGCTTAAGAGCCCCGTTTCGGCCATTCGGGGCGCAGTGGAGCTGCTGGAAGAGGAAATGCCCCCCGCAGAGCGCAAGCGCTTTCTCGGGAACCTGCGCTCAGAGTCGGCACGTCTGCAGGTATTGATTGATCGCATGCTCCACCTCGCGGCCCTGGAAAACCGGCAGGAACTGCGGGACCTGGAGCCCTGCGATCTCGCGGATTTGATTCGGGAAGTAGCGGAGGGCGACACTCGCCTCGTCCTTCACGGGCTGGATACGTTCAGTGTTCGGGGTGAGCGATTTTTGCTGGAACAGGCGATCAGCAACTTGCTTCAGAATGCGCACGATTTCGCCGGGGCCGATGGCCCGATCCACGTGTCCCTTCTGCGCGATGGCCTGCACGCGGTAGTGGAAGTCCACAACGTCGGACCGGCGATTCCGGAGTATGCGCGGGAGCGGATCTTCGAGCGCTTCTACTCGCTGCCACGACCCGACACCGGCAAGAAAAGCACGGGGCTCGGACTGCCCTTCGTGCGCAAAGTGGCCAATCTTCACGGGGGAGACGTTTCACTGCGAAATCAGGACGATGGCGTGCTGGCGCGCATGTGGATCTCGACGAGTCTGTAGGCGGGCATTGGCCGTGACGAAAGAACTTTTCACCACGAAGGCTCGAAGCGCACGAAGAAGAAAGAGGGAAGGAAAGTAGAGTTGACCTCTCGCTCGTGTGCGTGTCGTGTCTCGACAACCCTGTGACTTAAACTCCTTTTTTCTTCTCCGCGCCTCCGTGTCTCCGTGGTCAGAGTTCTTATCTGCGGCCAACACCAGACTGAAGTCGCCATATTTCTCCAACAGCCAGTGGTTCCATTTCACATGAATTTCACACGGATTTCCCTTCCACCACACCGTGCTTTCATGGGGCGCGATTAGCATTTCCTCAGAGGCGAGCGCCGCGATCCTGCGTGCGACTCGCGCGGAGGAATTGCGATGCGAAGTATCACGTGCATGCTTGTTTGCGTTGGGGCGCTGTGCGCCTATGGCGGGGACGGCGACTTTCCCTGGGAAGAATTGAAGACGCTGTACCGCGCACAGATCACTCAGGAACTGCGCGCCGGTGAAGCGCTCGCCGAGCCATCGGCCGTGGTGGTCATCGATGAGGCGCGCTATGGGCTGCATCTCGGTGCGGAGCGGGTCGAGGGGGAACTCGTTCTTTCCGGAAGACTGGTTTCGGGCACGCCGCTTCCCGTGCCCCTGTTCGGGCCGGAGCTGGTCCTGCGGGAGGGCGGGGAGGTGTCCGGGGCGAGTCTGATTCCCGCGGGCGAATCGGGGGGCATTCAGTTGTTACCGGAGGCCGGCGCGGCGTCGTTTCACCTGTCCGCGAGTTTTCTCGTGCGCTCGGCGGAGGAACGTGGGGGACGCACCCTTTCCCTGGCGATTCCGCGCGCCTTGCGCAATCCGGTGAGACTTCAAATGGACGACGGGCTGCGGCTGTTGGAGGCCCCGGGGATTGCGGGGCCGGAGGGCGAATATTATCTGGCGACGGGCGAAGTGATGCGGGTGCGCTATGCAAGCGCGGCTGCCGAAGTGGAATCGCAGGCCCCTGAAGTCGACCTGTTCACGCGGGTGGTGGTCAGCCAGCGGCGCGTCGTGTTGGAGACCCACGGCGTGCCCGTGCGCGGACTGCCCGACGCCGCGCTGCTCCGATTGCCGGAGGGCGCACAATTGGTGAATACTTCGCTGAAGTCGTCTGAGATAACGCCGCGCGAATCGGGTGTCTATGCTTTGTCCGGCACCAACGAGTCGCGCCAGCCCTTCGTGGTGGAGTGTGCCCTGACGCTCCCGGAGGATGGCGCGCCCCTGAGCTTTATGCTGCCCACCATCGAAGGGAATGCCGGTCGCGAAGGACGCTTTGTGGTGAAGGAGCCGGACGATGCCCAGGTGGCGGTGCAGGGCGAGAATCTCGTGGCCAATATTCCCTCCGCCCGCCTGGGTGAAGGTTTTCCCGTCGCGGGCTTCGCCCACTTCATGCAGTCGCCTGCGGCGCAACCCCTGACGCTTACGCTGACGCGGTTCCGCGCCGAGGAAATGATCGACACGGTGCTGGAGTCGCAAATTCTCAACGTGACCTTCGACGAAACCGGGCGCAGCCTGTCCACGTTGCGCCTGGAGCTACCGCCAGAGATCGGGCCGCGACTTGTGCTCGATCCCGTCGCCGGTGGCGAGATCTGGTCGCTCACGGTGAATGGCGTGTCCAAGCAGGTCTATACCGATAGCAACGGCGCCTGGGTGGTGCCGCTCGAAGCCGGCCAGGCCTCTATCGTCGAGCTGGCCTTCCTGCGTGAGGGCGAACCCGTCGGCCTCCACGGCACGCTCCAGGTCGATGTGCCCCGCACCGGCTTCGGCGCGAAGATGCTCTTCGTCGGTGTCGATCTCCCCGAACGGGTCGAGCTCCAGTCGGTCGACGGGCCCGTCAATACCAAAGTATCGTCGGAAGGCGGACGGCCCGAGGGGCTCGCGGACACGCCCTACGTATTCTCACAGCCTTTCTACAAGGGCGAAGGGATGGCCATTTCCGTCTCCTACAAAGAACCGGTCAACAACACGAAGTAACCAGGGAGAGCAACATGAACACGAAACGAATCGCGGCAATCGCCGTCATCTTCATCATCGCAACAGCGGGCTGGGGCGTGCTCGGCACCGCCACGGACGGGCGCACCCTGCGTTCGTCGGAGTACCTCGGCGAGCAGGTGGAGGCCCTCTGGGGGCTACCCCTGGTGCAGCAGGCGCCCACCTTCTCCGTTGAGGTGCCGGGGACGGAGACTGTGCGCTGGCTGATGCCGACGGCCAACAACATCACGGTGCGTATCGACGCGGACCATCGCCAGAAAGGGTTGATCTGGTACTCCACCTACGTGGCGGACTTCGACGGTATCTACACGATAGTAAACGACGACTCGGTTGTCCAAAAGGTAAAGGTCCATTTCGACTTTCCCGCCGAGGGCGGAACCTACGATGCCTTTGTTGCATCCATCGACGGAGCCAAGCTGACGCAGGATGTCAACACGCGTGAGGGCATCAGCGAACTGATCGCACTGGAGCCGGGGAAGACGGCCGAGTTTCGCGTGGCCTACAAGACGCGCGGACTGGACAGTTGGCGCTATGTCACCGATCAGCACGCGGGGCGCGTGCGCAACTTTGATCTGAACTTGGAAACTGACTTCAAGAACGTGGACTTCGCCGACGGTAGTCTTTCCCCCATGGCCAGGGTGCCCGCAAGCGGCGGGGGCCTGAACCTCTCCTGGCAGGCCGAAGATCTGATCACCCAGCAGAACATCGGCGTGCTCGTGCCCGCGAAGCTGAACCCCGGCCCGCTGACCGCAAGGATCACCTTCTTCGCGCCGGTGTGCCTCCTCTTCTTCTTCGTGTTGGTGGCCACGATCAACATCCTGTACAAAGTGGAGATTCACCCCATGCACTATCTCTTCGTGGCGGCGGGTTTCTTCTCCTTCCACCTGCTCTTCGCCTATCTGGTGGACGTGATCAACGTACACCTCGCGTTCCTCCTTGCGGCGGTCGTGGCGGTCGCGCTGGTCACGAGCTACCTCACGGCGGCTTTGCGCGGCGCATTCCCGCGCAGAGTGGCCATCGCCGGCCAGCTCTTCTACCTCGTGCTCTTCTCCTACAGCTTCTTTCTGCAGGGGATGACCGGACTCACCATTGCCATCGGCGCCGTCGTGACCCTCGCCATGCTCATGAAAGTGACCGCCCACCTCGACTGGAATGAAGTCTTCAAAGGGGCGAAGAAGGAAAGTGCAATTCCGCCAAGGCTGCCGCACGCGGATGTGCCGGTTGTTTAGGTGCCGACAGATTAGCGTACGCCCGCGAAGCCTATGGTCGCTTCGCGGGCGCGGTACTGTGAAGTGGTGGTTGCGGGAGCAAGGTGCTCTGTTTTCCGCAATGAATCAAGATAACGGTTGTTGTCGACCCTTCCGCACAATCGGGTGGACTGGCGGATCAGAAAATCTTCCTGATGTCGCGTGAGTCGCTCAAAACACGCTGAATTTCAATTCCATCATCGGTCGGCAAATAGTAAACGGTGTACGCACCCATCCCAAAGCTCCGTACACGCGCGCCAGCCTCTGGCCTCAATCTTCCCATTCCCGTTGATTCAGCGAGTTTCACGCACAATGTATAGACGCTATCGATAAATCGGTCGGCCGCATCGTAATTGTCATCAGCAATGAAAAGCCAGATGTCAATCAGGTCGCGCTCGGCCGGAATCGTATAGTTGACTTTGCCCACAACGGTACCCCCGTTTACTTCCTTCGCCCCTCAATTATCCTTCTGCCTTCTCGACGAATATGATCAATGTCAAACGGACGCACTTCGCCGCGCTGTGACGCTTCCAAACCAACGGCGACCAGTTCCCGAATTTCGTCTGATGAGTAAGATTCCATCTCCAGGCGCTGTTCCTGGTCGTATACGGCGGCGCTAACGGCCTCGTCAATGGTGAGGAATAAACCCTCATCGACTAACCGTTGCAAGTATTTTTCCTGTTGAGTCGAGAATTTAATTTCCATCTCTAACATGCTCCATACGACGAATTTTCTTGCCTGCCTCTATTGTACAGGAAAAGAATCACCGGTCAAGGCCGTTAAACATTGTTAAATCCCATGGCATTCCATCCCAAAAGTTGCCGCCACGGCCGGATGCGTCACCTTCCCGTCCCAGGTATTCAGCCCCAGCGCGAGGGCCGGATCCTTAGCGACGGCCATTTCGACGCCCTGGTCGGCGAGCACAAGGCCGTAGTTCAGCGTTGCGTTGGTCAGGGCGTAGGTTGCCGTCTTCGGCACGGCCCCGGGCATGTTCGCCACGCAGTAATGGACCACGTCGTGCACGATGAACGTGGGGTCCTGGTGCGTCGTGGGGCGAGAGGTCTCGCAGCAGCCGCCCTGATCGATGGCGATGTCCACGATGGCGGAGCCGGGGCGCATCTGTCGGATGAGTTTCTTGCTGATGAGCTTCGGTGCGAGGGCGCCGGGACGCAGGGCCGCCGTGATGACCAGATCGGCCTGCACCACCTCCTCGGCGATGTTGGCGGTGTTGGCCATGACCGTAGTTACGTGGCCGCCCATGATATCGTGGATGTAGCGGAGGCGCGCGGGGTTGATATCGAGGATGGATACCTGGGCGCCCATGCCCACCGCGACCTGGCAGGCGTTGCACCCGGCGATGCCCGCGCCGAGGATCACTACGCTGGCGGGCCGCACGCCGGAGACGCCGCTGAGGAGCATGCCCTGACCGCCGGAGCCCGCCTCAAGGCATTGGGCGCCTTTCTGCACCGAGAGTCGCCCGGCCACTTCGCTCATGGGAATCAGGAGTGGGAGAGAGCCGTCTTCCAGTTGAATGGTCTCGTAGCCAATCGCCGTGACCTTCTTCTTCAGCAGGGCGCGGGTGAGGGCTTCGTTCGATGCGAGATGGAGGTAGGTGTAGATGATCTGTCCTTCGCGCATCCAGTCAAGCTCCGGGCCGAGGGGCTCTTTCACCTTGACGATCATATCCGCGCGCGCCCAGACGGACGCCGCACTCTTCACGAGGCGCGCTCCCGCCTTGCGATAGGCCGCGTCGTCGATGCCACTGCCGCGCCCCGCCCCTTGCTCCACCAGCACGGTGTGGCCGTGTTGCACGAAGGCGGCCACGCCGGAGGGCACGAGGGCGACGCGGTTTTCATTGGACTTAATTTCCCGGGGTACGCCGATGATCATGGCAGTCTGCCTTTCCTGTGGGTACGGTTAGTGGTCGTGCGTCAGCCGGGCTTCGTACTACCCCGCGGTTTGAAAGAATTGGAGCAGCTCGGCCGCGAGAACGATCACCCACACGACGATGCTTATTCCGGCCGCGGCTGCGGCGATGTCTTTGATAGCGCCGATGCGCTTGTCTTCCCGGGGCTCGATAAAGTCGCAGAGGGCTTCGGTGGTCGTGTTGAACATCTCCGCGATGAGCATCAGGGCCGTGGCGACGAATACGATAAGAAAATCGACCCACTGATACAGGTAGCCGAAGAGGCAGAGCACGGCAATGGAGAGGCCGAGCTTCCAGGCCACGCTGAAATCGTAGAACACGGCGTAGCGCAGGCCGGAGAAGCAGACCCGGAGCTTTCGTATGGGGCTGTAGCCGCGTTCGCCCGTGCCCAGAAACTTATTTCGCATTGGAAGCCTTTCATTGCGGAGTGCCGCACCTCTAGATTCTGCTCGACCCGCTTTCGCGGGTCAAGTTGGCCGGGAAATCTTTCCGCCCACCCGGGCTTCCCCGCAGGGCAATCGCATTAAAACTATAGAGTTTGCGGAGATATGGAGCGGGGGCTTTCCAGCCCCCGGCCCGCGCAACGCTGTTGCGCGGGCGATGCGGCGATTTTTATCGCATGGTAGACCCCACGAAATAGGGGGCAGGAATGCCCCCTCTCCATACTTCTGCAAACTTTTTAGGTGATTCCAAGGATTTTTTAATGCGATTGCCCGGGCTTTCCCGGTGTCAGCTTTTTCACCGGGTCGGTCGTATACTATAATGTCGATTCAGGCGTTGTTCGCCTC
>JBHEKR010000369.1:0-3945 GCA_041859365.1 Candidatus Hydrogenedentales bacterium | reverse complement strand
CGAGGTCGAGCCCGGCGCGGTCGTCACTTCGGGACAAAACATCGGCTCGGTAGAGGGCTTCAAGGCCGCGAGCGATCTCTACTGCGTGATGGAAGGAAGCTTCGTCGGCGGCAATCCGCTCCTCGAGGTCGATGCCTGTCTGGTGAAAAGTTCGCCCTACGAGGATGGCTGGCTCTACGCCGTCGAAGGCGAGCCCGAAGAGAGCAGCGTTGATGTGCACGGCTACGTCGCCCATCTCGAAGGCCTCATCGAGAAGATGCAGAGCGAGGGGTATTGACCGGGGAACCCTGCCTACGCTGGGACGACCAAGGCCCGATCTCGCTTGACAGCAGAATACGCATCCTGTTTTCTCATCGTTTAGCATCACGAATTCGTTGCCGCTGCTTCTTCTCTCGCGTCATCGCAACCGTGCCTTCCCGCGCGGAATCAGGGATCTGCGAACTTCGAACGTCACTCCCCATGAACAACATCCCGACCCTTCCATTGCTCCGGGCACTTGCGCTTGCGCTCGTCCTTACGCTCACCACTGCGGTGCTCCACGCACAAGTGCCGGGGATCCTCAACTACCAGGGCCGCGTCGCGGTGGGCGATCCGCCGGTGAACTTCGAGGGCTCCGGCGCCTTCAAGTTCGCCCTCGTCAATGCCGACGGCACGACGAGCTACTGGAGCAACGACGGCACCAGCACCGGCGGATCCCAGCCCACGGCGGCGGTCACGCTCACGGTGGCGAAGGGCCTTTATTCCGTGCTTCTCGGCGACACTTCGCTGACCAACATGACGGCGATCCCGGCGTCGGCCTTCGCCAACGATGACGTGCGATTGCGGGTGTGGTTCGACGATGGGACGAACGGCTCGCAGCTTCTCACCCCCGACCAGCGCATCGCGGCGGTGGGGTATGCGATGGTGGCGGGCACCGCAGGCGTGGCCCAGAGCGTGGCGGACGGCGCGGTGACCTCGGTAATGATCGCCGCGGGCGCGGTGGGGAGCAGCCAACTGGCCGACGGCCTCACCCTCGGCGGCACGACGACGGGGACCTTCAGCGGACCTCTCACGGGGAACGTCACCGGGACCACCCTGACTGCGACCGGGACCATCGTCCTGCCCGTCACGACCGGCCCCGCGCAGGGCGTCATCACCCAGGGCGGCAGCCGACTGCTGCATACCTTCGGAACGGAGAATTTCTTCGCCGGGGCCAACGCTGGAAATCTGACCATGACCGGCGGTGCAAACACGGGTCTCGGCGAGGATGCCCTTGCTTCCAACACGACGGGCGGTGAGAATACTGCGATCGGCCTCGAGGCACTGCTCGCTAACACCACCGGCAGCGGCAACATCGCCGTTGGCCACGGCGCGGGGAGCCTCCTCTCCACCGGCGACGGCAACATCGCCATCGGCCAGGCGGGTGTGGCGGGGGAAAGTGACATCATACGCATCGGCACCAGCCAGACGACCGCCCACATCGCCGGAGTCATCACCGGCAATGGCGGCGGGCTGACGAACATCCCCGCCAGCGCCGTGACCGGGACGATCCCGTCGAGCCAGGTGGCGACGCCGCCGCCCGGCATGGTCTTGATTCCGGCGGGGGTCTTCACGATGGGCAACAGCGTCGCGGCGGACACGGACATCACGAACGCCGCACCCGTGAGCACGACGGTGTCGGCGTTTTACATGGATGTGAACGAAGTGACACTGAGCCAGTGGCAGTCGGTGTATTACTGGGCCGCGGACAACGGCTATACGGACCTCCCGGCGGGCACCGGCAAGGGGCCGAATCATCCGGTGCAGACGGTGACCTGGTATGACTGCGCGAAGTGGTGCAATGCGCGCAGCGAGCAGGCGGGGAAGACGCCGGTTTATTACACGGACGGCGCGCAGACGACGATCTACAAGACGGGGAACGTGGACTTGGCCATCGCGCAGGTGAAATGGAGTGCGACGGGCTATCGCTTGCCGACGGAAGCAGAGTGGGAAAAAGCGGTGCGAGGAGGCAGGAGCGGGCAACGCTTTCCGTGGGGGAACACCATCACGCAGAATCTGGCAAACTACCTCGGCAACACGGGCACTACCTACGACCTGGGACCAAACGGCTTGAATGCGATCGGGAGCGTCGGGGGAACCAATCCCGCTACGAGTCCCGTGGGGAGTTTTGCAGCGAACGGGTATGGGCTGAACGACATGGCGGGGAATGTGATGGAGTGGTGTTGGGATCGGTATGGAACGCCGTATGCCGGGGGTACGGATCCGCAGGGCGATGACACCGGCTCCAATCGTGTGTTCCGCGGCGGCCACTGGAACAACAGCTCCCCCCTCTTGCGCTGTGCCGACCGCCAATTCAACAACCCGACCCTCATCCTTCACCGCCTTGGTTTCCGGACCGTCCTGGCCCCGGGTCAGTGAGCAAAAAACGTCGACGGCATGAGAATACTCTTCGTTTTATCCCTCCTCGCGGTCTCCCTCACCGCCCACGCCCTGCCGCGAACGGGCGCGGACGAGCGCGGACTACACCATCAGCCCCGAACCCGGAAGGGCAGACCAACACCCCAGCCATTGACGCCCGGCCCCGCATCCTGTTATCTCCTTTGGCCTCATCCGCCGCGGGTGCCCCTTTTCCTTTCAGCGCGACACCGCCATGGTGCCCTGCCGGGCTGATTCGAAGACCCTTGAGCTTCGATCATCACACTCCATGAAAACGATCCCGACCCTGCCACCGCTCCGGACGCTTGCGCTTGTCCTCACCCTTACCACCGCGGCGCTCCACGCGCAGGTGCCTCAAATCATCAACTATCAAGCCCGGGTCGCGGTGGGCAACCCTGCCGTGAACTTCGACGGGTCCGGCGCGTTCAAGTTCGCACTGGTCAACGGCGATGGAACGCAAACCTACTGGAGTAACGACGGCACCAGCATCGCCGGCTCCCAGCCCACGGCCGCCGTCATGCTCCCGGTCGTGAAGGGCCTCTATTCCGTGCTCCTCGGCGATACTTCGCTGACCAACATGGCCGCAGTTCCGGCTTCGGCCTTTGGAAACGACGACGTGCGGCTCCGGGTGTGGTTCAATGACGGGACGAACGGTTCGCAGCTCCTCACGCCCGACCAGCGCATCGCGGCGGTGGGCTATGCGATGGTGGCGGGTGGACTGGCTCCCGGCGTGACCATCCCGGCGAGCCAGATTGCCTCGCCGCCGCCCGGTATGGTGCTGATCCCTGCCGGGGCGTTTACGATGGGGCGAACCAGTGGCGATACCGACGCGGATCAAATTCCGGTCAGCACCACGACCTCCGCATACTACATGGACATACATGAGGTGACCCTGAGCCATTGGCAGTCTGTCTACTACTGGGCCATTGCGAACGGATACAGCCTCAACGCCGGATCGGGCAAGGGGCCCAATTACCCCGTCCACACCGTTAACTGGTACGACGTCGTGAAGTGGTGCAACGCCCGATCCGAAAAGGCGGGCAGGATGCCGGTCTATTACACGGACGATGCCCAAACGACGGTCTACAAGACCGGAAATGTCGATGTGACCAACGTGCAGGTGAAGTGGACTGCGAACGGTTACCGTCTGCCAACCGAAGCGGAATGGGAGAAAGCAGCGCGCGGGGGGCAAGCGGGTGTGCGTTTTCCCTGGGGGGACACCATCACTCAGAATCTGGCGAACTATTACGGCAATACTGGTACTTACGCTTACGACCTGGGCCCGGACGGCCACAATGCCGTCGGCATCGTGGGTGGCAACAACCCGGCGAGTTGTCCTGTAGGGACCTTCGCTGCCAACGGATACGGACTTTACGATATGGCGGGGAACGGGTGTGAATGGACATGGGATTGGCTGGGGATCCCTTATCTCGGGGGCACTGATCCCAAGGGTCCCAATGTCGGATCCTATCGTGTATTCCGAGGCGGTGACTGGGCCGACGCAGCGACCCTCTCGCGATGTTCCTATCG
>JBHEKR010000563.1:0-3171 GCA_041859365.1 Candidatus Hydrogenedentales bacterium | reverse complement strand
GGCGGAGAGGAAGAGTGGAGAGCCTGCAACAAACGTGAAGAACTGACGGCGCGTGATCATGATCGCATCCCCCGATGTTGGTGCTTGGACGGCGTCCCCTTTACCCTAGCAAGCAACCAGGGCGAACACAAACACGGCGTTCGACCAGGATGTGCACCGATGGGGCACCCGAAGTCGCTTGCCAGCACGCGAGATTCTCACGTAACCCTTGTCCCGGTAAGTACTTCGCGCCCCGCAAGAAGTTTACGTGGCCACTCCGCCCAAGATCTTTAACGACCAGCCTGTCCTGTGAAATGCACCCAAGAAAAAGTGTCCGGCAAGAGGTTTCTCTGCTACACTGTATCAGCGAGGCACTTACAAAGACCGTAGGGAATGAACGAGGTCCAGCGCTCCATCCTCCGGTCAGCGTCAATTTCAGCGGGGGAAATCATCATGCATCCACGTTTTGGCCATCTGGTGGCTGGCGCGATCGCGCTGGGCTCATTTCTGTTTTCGCCCATGGCGGCTGCGTTCCACTCGGCAGACACGCTGGAAGACTGGAAGATTACCCTGCCGGAACTGTTGCGAGCGATTCAGTTTTACAACTCGGGCGCCTATCACTGCGTGCGAACGGGAATTGATCCCGCCTCTGAAGATGGCTACCTCCCGGGCGCGGGCGATCAGTCCTGCCAACCCCACGACGTGGATTACATTGGGGAGACGGGACCCGACTTTCGCGTGAGCCTGTCCGAATTGGTCCGGCTCATTCAGTTCTACAATGCAAAAGCCTACTACGTCGATGATACGACCGAGGATCGCTTTGCGCCGGGCTTCGAGGCGCTGCCTATGCCGGACCTGTTCGAGAAGTACTTTGCCAACCTGGATGCGGACGGCGACCGTGGCCTAAGTCTCACCGAGATTCGAAGCGCCTTGGCGGGCTTTAGCGGTGACGACTTGCTCGCCATGGATCTCGACGCCGACGGACTCCTCACCCGATTCGAAATACTCAGCCCGACCACCGACGAGGAGTTGGATCAGACGCCCCCGGTTCTGGTCTTGCTCGGCGACAACCCGCTCACGGTTTCCTGTGGTGGCCCATTGGACGACCCGGGCTATACGGCAACAGACGACACCGACGGCGATATCAGCGAGCGGGTCCTGATCGGCGGCGATTCCATTGAGGGTGCCGCGCCTGGAATATACACCCGCCGTTACATAATCCGCGACGAGGCCGGCAACGCTGTACGCGCTTCACGTTCAATTGTCGTTGTCGACGACGCGCCGCCGGTGATCACGTTGCTCGGAAGTGACCACGTTATCCTCGAATGCGGCAGCAATTATCTTGATCCGGGCGCGATGGTTCTGGATGCCTGCGAAGGAGTCAAGCCCAATATTCGGGGCGTCGCGCAGCACTCTGGAACCTGGGGCACCCGTGCGCCGGGCGAGTACACCCTGGCCTACAACGTGAGCGACGGCGGGGGGAATGCGGCCGCTACGGTAATCCGAATGGTGGAAGTGGTGGATACGCAGGCGCCATGGATAACCCTCACGGGACCCACCACGATGACGCACTTGGCGGGCGAAGCCTTCGTCGATCCCGGCGCTACGGCGCACGATGATTGCAGTGTCGCCCTCAGCGACATCGTGATAGACGACAGTGCGTTGGACCCCACGACCCCAGGGGATTATCAGGTCACCTACAATGTCGTGGACGTGTCCGGCAATGTGGCCGAGACGGTGAACCGGCGGGTGCTGGTGTACGACGAAGAAGATCCGCTGCCCGTGCTTCGCATCGTAACCACCGGGTGCGGCCAGGTAACCGTGGATCCGCAGCCGGTTTCGGGCGATGTCTTTGGCGCGGGAGGCATCTATCCATCGGGCGAGGCCGTATCGATTGTTGCCGCGCCTGCATCTGGCGCGATCTTTGTGCTGAACAGTCAGGACGTTTCGGATTCGGCGGTCGGCGGCGTCTTGACCCTCAGCGCTGCCGGCGACATGGACCTGAGTGTCGAACTCACCGGCAGTTGCGGAGGAAGTGACGACTGCGCGGAAGCGCCTGCGATCTACGAGTATATCCCCATCAGCGGCACCACGGCCGGCGCAACGGGAACGGATATTACGAACTGCACCTCGAACGACACCAACGACGTGTGGTTCTCATACAAGCCCGATTTCACAGACTATCTGACCATCAGTTTGTATGGAAGCAGCTTTGATACTTCGTTGGCCGTCTTCGATGGCTGCGGCGGAGCGCAGTTGGCTTGTAATGATGATTACTGGGGCCGAAGTTCCCAAGTGTCACTCTATGTATTCGAAGAGAAAACGTACCTAATTCGTCTGGCTGGTTACGCTGGCGCTACCGGTGAATTCACTATCGTTGTTGAACCCGGGTATGGTGGCGAGGGAGAAGGAGAAGGTGAAGGTGAGGGCGAAGGCGAAGGTGAGGGTGAGGGTGAGGGTGAGGGTGAGGGTGAGGGTGAAGGCGAAGGCGAAAGCGAAGGGGAGGGTGAGTCAGAAGGTGAAGTCGAAGGCGAAGAAGAGGGTGAAGTCGAAGGCGAAGAGGAAGGCGAGATTCCCTTTGAGAATCCGTTTGTCGCGGTGCGTACCCGGCCGCAATCCACCTTCTCCATTGATGTAGACACGGCTTCCTACAGTCTGTTGCGGCGGTACCTTATTAATTACCATCAGTTGCCCCCGCCAGAGGAAGTACGCATTGAGGAAATGCTGAATTACTTTGACTATGATTACCCGCTGCCCGAAGGTCCACACCCCTTCTCCATATTCACCGAAGTGGCCGAATGTCCCTGGACGCCGCAGAACCGGTTGCTGCACATTGCGCTGCAGGGGGAGCGGCTCCCGGTAACCGAGCGGCCGCCCGCCAACCTGGTCTTCTTGCTGGATGTATCCGGCTCGATGTCGGGATCGGATCGACTGCCTTTGGTAAAGAATGCCATGCGTCCGCTCGTCGAGGAATTTCTTGATGAGAACGATCGCGTATCGATCGTGACCTACTCCAGCACGGCCCAAGTGATACTGGAGTCGATCCTGTGTACGGAGGCGAACAAGGAGGAGATAACGTCCGTCATCAATGGACTGGTTGCAGGCGGGTCAACGTATGCGAGTGCGGGCCTCAATATGGCCTATGCCCAGGCCGAAGCCCATTTTATCGAGAATGGTGTCAATCGAATCATT
>JBHEKR010000556.1:0-7139 GCA_041859365.1 Candidatus Hydrogenedentales bacterium | reverse complement strand
CGTCTCCAAAAAAGAAATGGAAGCCCTCGCCCTGACAGCCAACGAATTCCATGGTGAATGGAATTACGAGCTACAACCAAGAACAAACTTGGGAAAGTAATATCGATCAAACTCCTAAGCTCCACCTGTGGATAGTCTGATCCGCGCATACAAGTCGGGAAAACCTATATCGCGACGGGATCTCCGCGTATATGAATCCGAACAGTCCAACTTAACAATACTTATGAATTTCTGGAAAGGATCACCTGTGCATCGACTTCAAGAGGCCCTTAATTCTATTAGGCTACTGAGAGCCACAAAAGACTGAAACAAGAGTACTGGTCTGGATTCTTTATCTCTCGTATCCTATCTGGACAGTTCATATAGTAGGCGACCTTGCCTGGATGAGCCTCTGAATGTAGGCGTCAATCTTTACGAGGAATTCAGCTGCTGCCTATTGTCAACTGGGGCAAGGGCAATTCACTTCCCAGCCAACGTCATTGATAACGAAGCACCTCGAGCCATTCCTGTGTAACTGACGGTCCTGACAAATCTTAGGCCCTTTAGTCTTGCATGCTTCAATTTTCTTGTCTCTTTCCGCCTTGCACCCCTCCACCGCAGCATCATACCCGTCCGATACGATACTGCCACACAACAACCGCGCGAAGCAGCCAAGCTTCTTACACAATAAGCGTCCAAGAGTCGCGGCAAGTCTTGCACCGCTCTTACATAACTTGTAATCTGCTCTGGCGCCATCAACACACTGCTTGTACTGACCCGTCGATTCCCAAGAATATAATCCGAAGGGGTCAACATGAGACACGGGAGAAGCTTTTACAAAAGAGTAAGTGTTTGGCCCGTCAACCATGTCAAGAGGGTCATGGCTCGTCCAGCGAACCATATCCGGACTGTACTGCCGGAAGGGAAAATGGTACAGATTTGCGGTGTCATCCCAATATTTGCCAGTGTAAGTGCCGGAAAGAGTATCGAGCGATCCGCCAGTGTGGGCGCGCTCGCCTCCGAATGGTTCGAAATCGTAGATGCCGACTGCCGTCTTCGCAGCATTCCATACGCTTCGCGTGCTTCCGAGGTGGTCGGTGGCATAGTAGCGGGCCGTGCCGCTGGCGGGTGTCGTTCCCGCCAGATCCGCCAGTGTTGTGGAGACTTGGGCCGTGGGTGCGCTCAACACGTTGCTCGTCGCCAATGCGCCGGTGCTTCCATCCGCATCATCTTCCGAACTCACGGCATCAAACCCAACTGTATAGTTATACCAAGCCTCTTCCACTCCTGCTACACGACTCCGCCGCTTACCGTCACCGCCCGTTTCGTAGATCACACTCCCCTCGCCGGGGAAATCGCTAGTAGCACTGTAAAGTTTGCTTCCATAGCGATAGGCGTAGGTCGCGTCGTGCGTACCGTCGTCGCGGGTAGCCAAGCGACCCCAGTCGTCGTAGTTCATGGTGGTGGTGACGCCGTTCTTCGCGTGGGTGATCTGCTCGTTGGCATCGTTGTAGGTAAAGGTTTCCGTGGTGCTGCGAGTTCCCGCTATGAGTTGGATGTTGTCCCAGCCATGCTCGGAATTCGCCGCCGCTTTGAAGTAAGCGGCCCGACCGGTGGTAGTTTCCGTGGTGGTCGTGGAAATGACTTCATTGAAGTCCGCCCCTTCGGCGCCCCAGTAGACTTTAACCGAGGTGCCGTCCAGGATCGCACGCAGCTTGTACCACGCGTCTTCCGTCACTGTCGTGGTGTAGGTGGCCAAGGTCGTGAGCGTACCACCGTCCACTTGGCGCAGCCGGAGATTGGTGGGGTTTATCTCCAAGTAGAGCTGGTCGTTTCCGCCGATGGTGCGTAGCACGACATCCGCCTTGCCCGTGCTGCTGTAGCGGATATAGTCGAAGCTGAGATCGTGATCCGCATCGGTTTCAGTGAGATATAACTCCCGCACCGACGCATCCGACGTATTTTTCATCACGCCTCCCGACACGGAAAAGTAGCCCGTACTGCCCGACCAGCCCGTAATGTTGCCATCCTCAAAATCGTCATACCACGGCACTTTCTTGGTCAACATATTGTCGCCATCGTCGTACGTGTATTCATAAGTCGCCTCGATGGTCGGTGTGGCGTGGTTACCGCGAATGGCCTCGATCAGCCGCTCCCGACCATCGTAGTCGTAGGTCCAGTAACTTCCATCCTCGTGGTCGATCCGGGTGATGCTCCCGCCATTGTCGAAGGTATAGTCGAAGCCCTGCTTTACTGTGGCACCGTCTTTGTGGTGAATGGAGTCCTGGCGACCGCTCGCGTCAAAGGTGTATTCCGTGTGCATGCCGTTGGGAATGTCCACGCGGGTGAGACGGTTGCCCGCGTCGTAGGTGTAACCCCACACCTTGCTTCCAGGCGCTGTCAGCGTGTCCAGTTGGCCGATGTCGTTGTAGGTGTACGACGTGGTGTTGCCATGGTAGTCCACCATGGACAGCACGTTCCCGCCATCGTCGTAGGTGTAGGTCAACACGGAATCGTCATAATCCGTGATGGTCAACAAACGCCCCACGGCGTCGTAGCCATAACGCAGGCCGTCCACGGCGTCGATCCAGTCGGTCAGCTTCACGAGGCGTCCTTCGCCGTCGTATTCATAGTTCGCCGTGTAGGTGCTGGAGCCATACTCCACCGACTCCAACTGGCCCGTGGTGCTGCTGTAGGCATAGGTCGTGGGGTCCACCGTACCCGAGGTGCCTGCGCCGACGGACTCCTTCCGGCCATAGGCATCGTAGAAGTAGTGAGTCTCCTTACCAATCTCATCCGTCACTTTGGTCAGGCGGAAGGCCGTGTCGTAGGTGTTCGTCGTCTCGTGGCCCAGCGAGTCGATCACCGTGATCAACTGCCCCAGGCTGTTGTAGGCATAGTCGATATCGCCCACGGAGTCCGTCACCTTCACGGTCCTGCCCATGTGGTCGTATTGGTAGCTCGTCGTATTCCCGCCGAAGTCCGTATTGGACGCTACTCTACCCAGCTTGTCGTAGACGATGGTGGAAGTGATGGCGCTTCCCGCCGGGTGGGTAATGGTCTCCACCCGGCCCATTGCGTCGTAGGCGTAGTCGGTCTCGATGCCCGCCGCGTCGATACTCGTTTCAAGCATACCATCTGTATTGTAAATCCATTCTGTTTCGTGGGTCAGGGCGTCGGTAACCTTAATCAGGTTTGCATCGCCACTACCGCAGCCGCAGGTCGGGTCGCCGTACTCATACTGTGTGACCTTGCCACGCGGGTCCGTCATTTCGACCATGTTGCCCAGATCATCGTAGACGTAGCTCGTAGTGATGGCGAGACCACCGGGATCCTGCACCACTTCTTCCAAGCGACCGAGGGCGTCGTAGGCGTAGGTCGTTTCCGTACCGAGAGGGCTTATCGTCTTTGTCACGTGACCGTAGGCATCGTACTCGAACTGGTTGCCGTCGGAATCGAGGGCCGGGTGGGTCACTTTTATCAACTGGTTGTTCGCGTCATATTCGTAAACCGTTTCGATGCCCGCCGCGTCGATCATCTTCGTTACCCAGAACCCGCTGGCGTCGTCTTCGGATTCGCGTTCGATGCCGCCGATCGCGCCCTCCGGACCGATGCCGATTGACTGGGTTTTAGCGGTGGATCCGCCGCCATTCAGGTGGATATTCTCCACTTCGATAGAGACCTCGGGATTGGGCCGCAGCCCCGCCTGAACCCTGCGGGCATCGGCCGTTCGGAGGTCCCAGGGGTAGAGGGCAAGCTGGGGGGAATGCTCCAGCGCGGCGGCGATGGCCGCGCCCAGGGTCAAGGGACCCTGGGGTTCCTCGAAGGGCGCGGGGGCCTCCTCGGCCGGAGCCGTCAGCGAAAGGATGAGTAAAATATAGGGAATGACACGTGGCACGGGTGCGCCTCCTGTTCGTGTAGATGCAATGCACCTGCGGGGGAATAGGGAGAACAGGAAACGGGAATCAACGCCGGAGAACGACGCACCTCGACCGAATATCGGCGGTGCCATCGCGGGATGAAACGGAGGCCGGGGCGGAAAGCGCGCTGTACGTAAGGGGGACCGGTTCCGACGCCAGGGCCATGAGAACCGGAACGGGATGGTGCGACGGGGCCGATGCGGGAAAGGTGAGCATCCCACGCTCCGTGGGAAGGGGAATATCGAGGCAATCGGTACACCCTTCCCCCTCGGGCGGCGCAAGGCCCTCGCTGGAAGGTACGCCATGCTCGGCCCCGCAGCAATCCGGGGCATCCGCTACCTGCAACTCAATTCCCCCGCTCCCGCATACGCAAAGGGCAAGGCCCTGCGCGCCGCCTTGCAGCAAGAGCAAGGCCGAGAGGGTAAGAAGCAGGAAATGTGAGCACCATCGTTGCATCACTCTAGGGTAGCACGTTGACCGTACGGGTGCAATCTATCGAAACGCTCCCAGGTGGATGATGCTGTCGTTCGCGCTTACGGGATCCCTTTCGCTGATAACGCATCGACCTTTGGTTCTGAACGTCCCATGAATGCCGGCTACACGCTTGCTGCCTGAAGCATAATGACCAACACAGCCCATGGGCTTGCTCAATCATACAAGCCTCCCTTTTCTGCCCCGGCCCATCGGTGCTTTTCAATGCGATCGAATCTGTAATCGGCGCTTGAATCCGAAGAGTGGAATTCGAAGACGTAGAATGTCGACGAGTTCGTATTCACAATGATTCGGTAAGGATTAGAATAATCTATCGACTGAATCTGCTCCGCCGTAAATCCGATCAGGTTCTCAGCCCCTTCGATCTTCGCTGTGAGGACAACTTCTGTCCTGTTCGCATCTTCAATAGCAGAATCTACGGCAGAGCGGATGTTGGCCCGCCAATTGGCACCAATCGCGATCAAAAGGCCACAGATGCTCGAAAGCACTATGGCCAGCAGGAAAAGCACGCCGACCCATTTTACATTCATGTGCGTCCGCTCCAGGTAATGTAACGCAAACCTGCCGATTCAACACTTTCTCGTCTTCACAGAGTATTACGCATCCGACTCATTGACGTATGTGGGCTTTCCGATCGACTCGACTGAGACGGTATAGGTATTTCCTTTGCCGGTGGCACCTTGCCTTAACTTGATGGAAACCTTCTCGCTAACGTTCTGCCGCGACAGTTCAACGATATACTCGCGATCTGAAACGACGTCACGCTCCAATGGGGGATCGCTTTCTTTATTCCAATCAAGTGCCGTGACTTCGCTCGATATGAGTGCTTCACCTCTCACATCGGTCAAACCTTCCAGCCATGGCTTGCTTAGCCAGCGAGCATGGTAACCATTCACTTCAGCTTGCGGCACTTCGCCCATCGTCAATTTCCTAGACTCCCAGGATTCTTTCATGCGAACCTTTACGTCGGAGACTGGTGTGCCGCTTTGATCCACAACACGAATCAACATAGACTGCTTTACAGTCCGAACGGGATCGCAACCATAGAGACATACGCACATGAGTGAGAGCAGGAGCACACATGCCATTCTGCTTTCCACCATCCGCAATGCAACCTTAAGGGCTTTGGGGCACGCAATTACGGGTGGCACCTTTGCCACTGTGGCACACTGGAATAGGTTCTTCATCCGACTTCCCCTTCTGGGCGTGACGTTTCTCCAATACCCTTCTCAGAACCGCAATAGCACATTATAAAGCATCCAAGACCTTCGCGGGGCGAATTACTGCCACGACCAACGCCTTGCCGACCAATCCCGTGCTCTCTCCAGCAGCCACCATTCCCGGATGCACGTGGCGGAACGAACTTTATGGCAACACATCGACTTCGATCTTATTAATCTCGCTCAAGTTGCTTGGCCCCAAGTCTGCATCGTCGATTTTCAATTCAGAGAACTGGGGCGGTGCGCCCTTCTGGCTTCTTCCCAGAAAGTGTGCTGAACTCCACGGCAGCAGATACATAGCAATCTTCTGCTCCTCGCCTTCTCGAAGTCTTGTGCAGGCCACGACCTGGATCATGCCGCTGGTTGTCTCGTTCTCGGACAACAGACACGCCAGCCATTTTTCGCCTGGTGCTAGAATCTCCTCCTTGCGTCGGGCCCAGCCGCGAAGTTGCCGCCCATATTCCTGGCGCGCACTGTAGGTGTCGAAGGTGACGTCGTTCACGTGGCTGACGCTGAGAAAGAGCTCTGATTCAGATTGGTTGTCTATCTCTACGTAATACCGCACCGCAGCGACGGGAATGGAGACGCCGAGCGGCAGTCCGATACGAAAGAACCAAAACCCCAGAAGCACCAGCCCCGCGAGGAGCACACTCACCTTCACGATTGTTCGACTCGGACGATACACGATACAGCCCTCCGTTTCCTGGAATTATACACCCGGAAGGAGCGAAAAGGGACTGCGTAGTGAGCGGGACCGTCCCGCGAAGTTAACTGCGGAGGACAGTCCTATAGCCATATCGCCCGACTGGGGCGGCACTACAATCCAGGTTGCTGCGTTTTCGACGGGCGCACTTCTGACACTGGACAGTCCCTTTGGGGCGCGACGACGGGACTGTCCTGAACGCAGAGGCCCCACGAATGCATGACACGGCTCCCACCAAGCAGGAACCCACAACAAGTCGATGCCCGCCAGGCGTTCGGAACTGTCCCGCGAAGTTAAATCGCGGGGGACAGTCCTGGAGTCGCATCGCCCGACTGGGGCGGCACTACAATCCAGGTTGCTGCGTTTTCGACGGGCGTGCTTCTGGCACTGGACAGTCCCCTTGCGCGCTACGCCGCGCCGTGGGTTCTTCTGAGCTGGCCGCAGGCGGCGTCGATGTCCTGGCCTTTTTCGCGGCGGACGGTGACGGTGAGTCCGCCGTGCTCCAGAATTTTCTGGAAGCGGACGCAGGCGGCCATGGGCGAGGGTTTGTAGGGCAGTCCGGAGACGGGGTTCCAGGGAATGAGGTTGATGGAAACTTTGAGTCCGGCGCAGTAGTCGAGGAGTTCGCGGGCGCAATCGGGGGTGTCATTGATGCCGTTTAGCATGGTCCACTCAAAGGTGAGCTGGCGCTCGGCGCGCATGGTGTAGTTGGCGAGGGCCTGGTGGAGTCGCTCGAGAGGGTATTTGCGGTTGAGGGGCACGAGGCGGGAGCGGAGTTCGTTGTTCGCGGCGTGGAGCGAGACGCTGAGGCGCACCTGCCAGTCT
>JBHEKR010000165.1:0-45931 GCA_041859365.1 Candidatus Hydrogenedentales bacterium | reverse complement strand
TCCTTAATCATGAAGTCGACGTAGAAAATGAGTATCAGATTGATGGTGCGATCATACTGGTAGGCCAGCGAAGGGTGGGCTTCCGCCTTGATGCGGATGTCGGCGAAGATGCCGATGATCTCGCGACGCACCTGCTCGACGTCAAACTCCGTCTTGTGCTCCGCCGCGCGGGTCAGGCAACCCACGTAGAGGAAAAGGGGCTCGGTCAGTTGCACCAGGTTCATGGCCTACTCCCCCACGTCGCTGTAGGTGGTGTAGAGGGTGAACTTATAGTCCACCGGCTCCGACACCGTGAAGCGGATGGCCATGGTGTTTTCCACGATGATACGGCGCCAGAGGGCGCGGTTGTCTTCGGGATCGATGCGGAAATAATGCAGGCCGGGCTTCGCGGGGAGATCCAGGGGCACTTCGCGCTCTTCGCGCAGGGTCAGGCCGCGCACGCGCTGGTGAATATTACTCTTGGCCATGGCCTTGAAGCGATCCTGGGCTTCGACCAGTTTGACGAGGGTCCGGGGATCTTCCTCCGTCTCGACGGCCAGGTAGCACACGGAGGCCTCGGTGAGGTTGACGACGGTGAGCTCGGCCACGTAGATCTCGTCTTCCTCGCGGAATTCGACGCGGCGGAATTTCTGGTTGGCGATAAGGGCGAGCAACTCGCGGATCTTGTCGCTCAACTCGCGAAAGACAACCGCGGGGCGGTCATGGTCGTAGGCCGCCACTTCCATGGCGTCATAGCCCGGCACGAGGGTGGCCAGTTCGCCAAGCAAGTCGCGCAGTTCAAGATACATGTCGAAGGGCGTGATGCCCGGCGCCTTGATGAGGGTGGACAGGCGGCCGCTGAACTTGTTAAGGGTCTGGAGGAAGAAAATGTGCTCTGACTGGAATTTCGATTCACGGGAAGTCTCGCCACGGGTGCCGCCACGGGACACGCGTGTGACCAGATCACGTCGGTTGGCATCGACCTGATTGGAAAGATCGCGAACGATGGCCATCAGGGGCACGTAGCCATGGAGGAGTAGGCACGGCGGTATAAACAGGGGATCGAGGCTCGGCAGTCCCCCGCTGTCCGCCGTGGACCGGGTGATACGCACGAGGGGGAGCACTTCCAGGCCGCCGATGTCGTCCGTGCTGAGGAGCAGACGCGCATTGATGCGACGCACGAGCATGGGGTGGGAATGGACCCCGGTGTTTTCGTCGGGCCGCTCGATCTCATTGAGCTTGTAGATGCGGCGGCTTTTCCAGCCCTCGTTGCCCTCGGCGGTGACGACGTTGGCGCCGTTGGGGTCCCAGAGGGGAACGCCTATCATAACCGTCACGGACTCCGCGCCGGAATCAAAGACGTTTTGCAGGTTAAGCGGCGGCACATCGGCGCTGGAGGGGTAGTCCACTTCCGTCCCGCTGGGCATGACCACGCGGAGCTGCTTGAACTGGACAAGCAGGTTGCGAAGGGCATCTTCGGAGAGTTCGGATTCGATGACGCCGTAGGGATAGGTAAAGCGCAGACGCCGCTCGGAGCGGATCTGGGTGATGATGTTCTGCTGCATCTGCTGCAGGTGATGGGGCTGGAGGAAGAGCCCTTCATGCCAATGGATATGCTGCGTCATCGTGGTCTTTCTCTATCCAGGAGCGGGTCGCCTTCGGTGGCGCTCCGCCGGTCATCTCGCATGTCTTCCGCGCGCCGGCTCACTGCCGCCGCTGGGTGGTTTCGCAAACCAGCCCGCTGGGTTGAATAACGACGCTCAGGGTCTTGGTGCGGGGCGTAAAAAATCCATTGGGCCACGCGGACCTGTCCAGGGGCAGGGCGAGCACCGAGCGGGTCTGCACCAGTTCCGGACTCTCCCCCGGCTTCCGTGGCAGGTTCGCAATCACATACACGGTCCGTGCGCCCTTGCGTTTCCAATCGTCCCAGTACTTGCTTCGGCGGGACAACTTCTTGGGCGCGGAGTCCTGATTGGTGAACCGGGAACTGAAGGCGCCGACCCCCTGGCGATAGGGGTTGTTCGTATCGAAGTACTCGCCGACCTTCATGGTTTTCATGATGCCGTCTTCGGATGCATTGGCCGCGAATACATCCACGTCGATGGAGGGGAGCTCGCCCGTTTTCTCGTTCCGAAAGGTGTCCACATCCATGGTCAACTTGACGTTGAAGGCGTCGCGCTTCTTCGAGGCGCAACCGGGCGCACCCGCCAGAGCAAGCAGCGTGGCGAGCAACAACAGCGCGCGGGAAAGCCCCGCGCCCCATCGGGCAAACGCGGCCCCACCGGCCCGTTCATACGCAGCTAAAGCCCAACGATGCAACACGTTCTCCTTCCGATTATCCTGCATGATCGGCGTCCGTCCGGGTGGCCGCCATCGACGGCGACACCGGACCCCACCCACACCTTCGGGGAATCGGGACCCAAGCCCGTTTCCACCCTTTACCCAAGCCCTTGAACCGTCCCCATGGTACACATCCGGCGATAGCCCATGTCAAGGCAATTCTCCAACTTTCGCACCCTCCTCAACCCGGCTGAACCTCTTCCCACGCGGACTGATCCAGGGAAGGAAATGTGATCTGGCAATTCCCCGCCATGAGTCCGGTAAGGCGCGCTTTTCCCTTGGCATCGGTGGTGCCTTTGTCCACGGTTTTGCCGTCGGGGAGCACAATTTCATAGGGCATGCCCGCGATGGGGCTGTCGTCCATACCGACCAGTTCGATCTCGATCCAATCGGTCTTTTTCTGCACCGCCTGCTCCTGCACGATAGCGGCCTGCTCGAGCTGGGCCTCTTCTTCGGCGGCTTCCTCGGAGATCTCCTGGTCCGCCTGCTGGCGGGCCTGCTCCTGGCGCTGCTCCTGCTGGGCCGCCTGGCTCGCGGCGGCTTCCTGCTCCTCCGCCGTGGGCGGCTTGTAGGGCGTGACCTTCTGGGTGCCGTACTTCCCGGTCTGGCTCTGGATCTGCTCCGCCTTTATCTCCTGAATTTTCCCCGGATCAGCCTCGTCGGCGGGTTCGGGGGCCACGGCCTCGGCGGGGGCTACCGCGCTTCCGGCGGTACCATCTTTCGGTGTGGGCATGGTGTTAACTCCTTTGGGCGCAGGTGATGCCCGCACCCCGAATACTACTTCTTATTCTGGCCGCCTTCGAAGGTCACAGGGACGGCAGTGACTTCAGGGACAGCAGGTTTATCGGTGCCTGCCGTCTCTGACGTCTCTGCTGTCCCTGCGCGCGAAGGAACTCCAATTCAAACCAACTCGAAGACACTAGTTTATAGCCACCATGCCACCCTTGAGGGTCAGGCTGCCATCGCCGCTGACGGTCGTGGATGCACCTTTAAGTTCGGAGTTCGCGGGACTCTCCAGCGCGAGTCCGCCGGTGCCCTTGAACGATCCCTTGCCGGTCGCCTCGATGGCCGCGTCGCCCGTGGCGGTGACTTCGGTGTTGCCACCGGACTCGATGGTGATGTCGCCATCGGCCTTGAGCTCGATCTTTCCCGTAGTGCCGATGGTGATGCCGCTGGACTCAATGGCGATATAGGAATCCCCCACCTTGATGGTTATATTGGTGGCGGCTTCGATGACGATGTTGTCACCCTTCAGGTAGTAGTCCGACGTAACTTCTATGGACTGATTGGCCTTGTAGACCTGGGTGACGTCGCCCTCGACCGTGTGGCTGTGGGTGCCCTTGACACTGATGGCCTCTTTGCCCTTGATCGTCAGGTTGTGATCGCGCGTGATGGCCTCAATATGATCTCGCCCGACGGTCTCGTGCTTGTCATTGTCCACTTTTTCTTTGCGATCATTGATCACTTGGAGGTGGTGATCGTTGCCAATCCACGTGAAGGAGTCGTTCAAGATACGCTTGTCGAAGTTCTTCTGGCCATGGACAAAGATCTGCTCGCTGTCTTTTTTGTCTTCAAAGCGGATCTCATTAAATCCCTCGCCCCCTTTGCTGGAGCTGCTTTTCATGACCGACATGGTCATATTAGTCGGCAGGGCGTACGGGGGCTTGTTCTCCTCATTATAAAGGGCGCCGACGACGATGGGGCGGTCAGGGTCGCCTTCGAGGAACTCCACGACAACCTCCTGACCCATGCGGGGCAGGACGACCGTCCCCCAGTTCTTCCCGGCCCAGGACTGTGCGAGGCGAATGAAGCAGGAACTGTTGGCGTCGGCCTTTCCATAGCGATCCCAATGAAACTGGACCTTTATGCGCCCGTACTCGTCCGTATAGATTTCTTCGCCGCTCGGGCCCACGACGATAGCGGTCTGAGGTCCATGGACGAAGGGTTTGGGGGTGAGGCTCTGGCTGCGGAACTGGGCCGTTTTCCGGATGGCCGTGAAGCTGCACTTGAAGGGATCCAGCTTCTGGCCCTCGATGGGCGCGGAGGTGTAATCCTCCCCCACCACATTGATGGTCGTTGAGGTGATGATATAGTCCGTGTTCTGGGACGCCAGCGGGTAGTCCGTCATGGCATAGAGCGCACCACAGGCCGTGCCGCGAATCACGCATTCGCCCCGAAAGGTCTGGTAGTCCGCCTGAAACTCTTCGATGCGGTTTTTCGCGTACTTGGCGCCGTCGGCCGCGACCGTGAACTGCCCGGGGTAGTCAAAGCGCTCCAGATTGGTCTTGGCGTTCGACCGCGCGATCTCGGACTGAGCCATGAGGATGCTCTTGGGTGTCTTGAGATTGAAATCCGCATAGGCGAAGCGCCCGCTCTCGAACTGGCCCATCTCAATCCAGTAGAAAATGCTGTTCTGCTCAATGGAGCCCTTGTCCTTCAGCACGAACTTCATCGTTTCATAGCCCGGAATGGCTTCGTGAAGACTGGATGCGTTGATCAGCACGAGGGTATGAACACCGTCCACATGCTTGAAGTAGTAGTAGATACCTTCCTGCTCCATGAGCCGACTGATGAAGTCGAAGTAGGACTCGCGGTACATCACGCAGAATTCGCGCTTGGGATACGTAACACTGCCCAGCTTGTACTCAACGTCGGAGATGCCCTGTTCGCCAAGGATCTCTTTGATGATGGCAACAGCATCTTTGTTCTGAAAGATGCGGCAATCCC
The DNA here is from genome assembly GCA_041859365.1 of Candidatus Hydrogenedentales bacterium. Classification (GTDB taxonomy): domain Bacteria; phylum Hydrogenedentota; class Hydrogenedentia; order Hydrogenedentales; family JAEUWI01; genus JAEUWI01. The sequence goes on along the minus strand of JBHEKR010000165.1, from coordinate 40,885 downwards.
GGGTCCGCGTGAGGAACCAGAGCGAAGGAACGATAGTCGCCTGGTAGTAGGTGAGGTCCTCCACTTCCTGGGTGCGCGCGAAACGATTGATGACGCCATTGATGAACCGTGCGCCCGAGTCGGAATAGTTCATCCGGACGGTGACATTCTGGCCGATAATCTGATCGAAGGTGATATTGGGGTCTTCGCTGCACAACTCCAATTCGTACTGAAAGATGCGCCCCAATTCCTCGACTCCGGCCAGGCGGCGAAAGAGCAGTTTGTCTTTGCCCAGCGGCGTGGCAATGCTGGCCCATCGGGTGTCTTGTGTTCTAGGCATGTTGTGACCACCTGTTGTTCATTTTCATGTGCGTGCTTCCGCGTCAGGCCCGGGCGCGCGCCGATTCTCGAAACCAGGACACCAGGGTCATCCGGTCCATTCGAAGGTCCGCGGGATCGTGGTCAAATTCGTAGTGTTTGCCTTTCAGCCAGGTGGTCCAGCCCAACTGGCCCTGACTTCCGAGGCAAATCTGGGGCACATCCTCACGCAGCAGGACGAGGCAAACGTCCCATTCCAGCTCGCCACCGACGTAGTTGCGCACCCAGTCGATCAAATGCTCCAGACGATCGCCCGAGGGCAGCATGCTGAGATAGCGCTGCCAGTCCATGGCCCCGAGCCGAATGCGAAACTTTTGCTGCCGGTCCCAGAACCGCTTGCCTATAATCAAGTTCTGACCGATTTTTCCGGTGAGGCGCGTCTCGCCAAGTCGACAGCGGCAATCCTCGGGGACGTCGATCCACTGGCCGATGAATTCTTCCACCTCCGCAGGGGTACCGAAATACTCCCCGACTATCGCGCAAAGGCCCTCGGCGTTGCGCGTTTGCATGGCCAGCCAGGACGAATAGAAGCGCTTCGCATCGTCGCGGATGGAATCGCGTTCTTGAAAGGCCGGGGCTCCGATGCCCACCAGGCTCGAGATATATTTCGAGAACGAACCGTGCCGCGTGCGTTCGTAGGACGCGGTCATTTGACATTCGGCCCAGCTCCGGTGAAACAGGGCTATGATGCGGCTCTGGAGCACATCCAGAAACTCGGGATGAGCCCGGTCCTTGTCGTGCAGAAGGCGTTCGTAGATTGACTCCGTAAAATTGAGCGGCATGGGGCCGTTGGGTCCGAGCAGGCCAATAAAATTGACCTTCATGCGCGGCGGCACGCCGCCTTCGCCTGGTTCGAAAGAATCGATGGAACCCGCCTCGAACGTCAGACCGATATGCTGGCCAAAACGTACGATGTCATCATGGAGATGGTGCGCGTAGCCCACGCGCGCCTTGCCCGGGTGCTCGCTTTCCAGCCGTCGGATGGCTTGAAAAAAACTGGCCGACCCGGGCTTCTTCGCGAGACGGTTCTTTATACCAGCTTCCGCTGTCCCATTCTCGCTTTCCACCGCTTAAGCTCTCCTAGTTCCGGGGTTTGAATCACGGTTTCCGTGAAGGAATTCAACGATACATGCTTGGCAAAGAAGCGCTCGAGCACCGCGCCCAGCAGGAAGGTTCCCGCGCCATCCGCCGATTCCTCCTCCATCGTCACTTGAATTTCCAGGCCCCTGGCAAAGGCTATCTGGCCCGGCCCCTCCACGCGGCGCGTGATCGGCGCGCTCCGCACCTGGCGCAGGCTGTTGATCTGCTTGCGGATTCCGGGATCCGAAACCGACCCGTAAAGCCCCAGTAATTCGCGCAGCGCGGAGGCGGCATCGCCTTCTTCCGTGTCCATCAGCGACAGATAGTTCAGCGAGAGGTGATTGATGATTCGCCAGGTGAAGGCGCCTTCGGCCAGGGAGGCCCGGGGCGAGGTGGGTCCGGCCACGACGCGAATGCCTTCGACGGGAGCGTGGGCATCCATAGTGAAGTCGGAATTCAGCATACCCGTCTGCATGAGCAGCGGGAGGTCCCGGTTGGTGCAGAGGGTTTCGAGGGCGAGCTGGCGAATCTCGGGGTTGTAAGGCGCGGCATTTGCATCCACCAGGGAGACATAGACCTCGCTGCCCGCGTAGCCCGAGCGCGTCCCATGGTTCAACTCGCGCTCGCTCTGGCGGCGGGGCATACGGTGGGTCGAAAAGTAGGCGCGGCTCTCGGAATCAAAGCCTTTGGCGGCGTAGAAGGGCTCAAAAACCTGGCGGTCTCCCATGTGGGTTCCGTAGCCCGTGATGCGGTTGATCTGGTAGATCTCAAAATCCAGGGGGCGGGTGCGATCACCCACGATGTGGAATTTCGACACTGCATCTGATACGTCAACGCGATCGGGTTCCAATGGAAAGAGATTGATGGCCGGGGCGCAATTGAGCACGAAATTGTTGGTCTCCACTTCATTCTCCAGCCGGGGATCGCCCTGCTTGAGGAGGATGAAGATGTCGAGCTCCGTCGTGACTGCGCTGCCGATGTATTTGTTCAGGCCGCCAATCTCAAAGAACATGTAGCGCTGTGGAAAGGCGAAGTACTCGTGGAGCAGGCGGTAGCCCTGAAACGAGCGGGAGCCGTAGGGCAGGAGATGTTCGTCGTCTCCAAAGCCCACCTGGCGTATCCGCTCGGCCGAGAGGGTGCGCTGCCAGGCGGGGGCCGAACCGGCCGGTCGCATGACCACGCCCACGCCATGGGAAAAGATCGCTTCGTAAAGTCGGGCTCCCACATCGCCCCCGCCGCGGATGAACAGATTGAGCTTGTTGAGGTCAATATCGCTGAACAGTAATCCGCCCATGGTCTTCAGTCGGAGGCGGATGCCCGCACTCACATCGCGCCGATCGGGGAGGCCGAGAGAGCTGATTTCCCGGGTGTAGTATTCCGCTTCGGTCAGCACGATGGGCCAGAGCGTCACGTCGTGGCCCGTCCGGTACTGGCACGAATAGTCGTCGCCGATACCCCCGCCGCTGCGCAGCACGGAGTCCCGTGGAATGGTTACCCCTTCGGCCAGCGAGGGCTCGGCGAAATCGGGCTGAAACTGGACCACGGTCATGGAGGGCGTCGGGCAAAGATAGTGCGGATAGACCGTCTCCACCAGACTCTGGGTGAAGCTGGGGAATTCGTCGTCCAGCTTCATGCGAACGCGCGCGGTAAGAAAGGCCACGCCTTCGAGCAGCCGCTCGACGTAGGGGTCGGCGCACTCAAAGGAATCGAGACCGAGGCGGCCCGCCACTTTGGGATTTTCCCGCGCGAAGACCTCGCCCATTTCCCGCAGGTACTGCAGTTCCTCGTTGTAATAGTCCAGGCGTCGGCGGCTGTTGGAGATTCTATCCATTGCGCCATTCCTTTACGACCACGCTGGCCTTGTGCATGTCGACGCTGGTGAGGATGTACACATTTTCGGAGTAGGGCTTCGCCCAGAGCTCCGCGTTAATTTCGATGTCCAGATTTCGCATGGCGGTGTCGGTGGTGGATTCCACCGGGGATACGCGCACGCGAAGGGTCTCGCGGTTGACCCGGGGTTCGAAGCGCCCGATAGCCTCTCGGATGGCCTGCTCGACAATCTGGGGCTTCATGGCCACGTCGGCCATTCCAAGGAGGTTGGGCATGCCGTAGTTCAGGACGGAACGCTGCACCTCGGGATGGTCCGCGAATTCCGCCATCTCGGGCTGGAGCCCGTAGGAGAGGAGGCGCATCAGATCCCGCTGGAAGCCGGCGCGGTACTCCTGGAAACTCATGGCCTGCGGGCGAGGAGCCTCCAGCCGCCTGTCCGGCTCTTGGTCGGTCAGGCGGTCCATCAGCGATGGCAGGTAACGGACGTACAACGGGGTGACCTCGCAATCGAATTCAATGGATGCAGTTTTGCGGTTACCGCTCGGCTTGGCGCTTGTGTACGTGCAGGGTGTGACCGACACATGGCCGACGAATGGCTCGGGCTTTCAGCCCTTGATACTAAATTTTTGCTTTGTAACATGGGGCTGCGCCCCATGCTGGTATCGCTCAGGCCTTCGGCCCTGTGAAAATCAGAACTTGTCCATTGCGCCGGAGGTAGATTTCGCTCCTGCATGGTATGACGTGGGCCCTCGGCCCTTTGCATAAACTTCGGTCGTCTCCCAAGCACCGAAGGTGCAGCCCATACCAGCCTGGGGTAACGCCCCAGGAAAAGTCACAAAAAACCTAACAGGGCTGAAAGTCCGTACCATTCTCAACACGGATATCGTGTATGGTGCTCCGGAATCTGGCCATTGGTGGAATTGCAACGCGGCCGGGCTTGCCCCACGGCAAGCCCGGTCGCGGTCATTCATGTTCAAGTCGCCATAAATCAGGTCTGGCGGTTGGTCAGACGGTTCCAGGTCGAACTGAAGGTGTCGCCCATTTTGCCGTCCGGCTTCACCATGGTGTATTCCCACTTGATCGTCGTGAAGGCGATGGAACCTTCTTCCGTGGGCAGCTCACCATCGCTGCCGGTGGTATTGATGCTCGCAACGATGCTGTTGGTCAGGGTGATCCGGAAGTAGACCTCGGCCTTTTCCGTGGGGCGGACGGCTTCGATCACGATCGTGGGAATCACTTTGGCCGTCAGGCAGTACTGGAAAAGCTGGACGCTGGAGCGGTCCATGGCCTTGTTGAAGCTCATGACTTCCAAGGTGGCGCCACCGGTGGTGAAACCGCCGGCCGCGGAGGGCGTGCCGCCGCCTTCAATGTCGTGGGCCATTTCCTGGCCAAATTCGGTGATTTCCAGCCATCCCTTGTGGCTTTCGTCTTCGGATTCACCCGTGATGCCGTCAATCTTCATGAAGAATGCGTTTGCCATGCCGTATAGCTCCTTGTTCGATTAGGTTGCGCGCGGTATTGCCACCCCGACGTAACACGTTACACTTTAAGTACAAGACCCACTTGAAATCCGGTGCGGGCCGCCCCGTTTGGCGGCCCGTTCCGGCACCAGACATTTCAACGGACGTTCAGCGCTCAGCCCTTTTCCGTGGGGAGCTTGGACACCAGCCGCAACGAAGCGGACAGGCCCTCCAACTGATAGTGGGGGCGCAGGTAGAACACAGCCGAATAATAGCCGGGGTTGCCTTCCACATCCGCCACCACAACTTCGGCGGCGGCCAGGGGACGGCGGGCCTTGGCTTCATTCGAGGCGTTCGCGGGATCGGGCTCGACGTACTGGCGGATCCAGTTGTTCAGCCAGGTCTCCATGTCGGAGCGTTCTGCAAATGATCCCACCTTGTCGCGCACGATACACTTGAGGTAGTGGGCAAAGCGGCAGGTCGAGAACAGATAGGGCAGGCGCGCGCTGAGATTCGCGTTGGCCGTCGCATCCGGATCGTCGTATTCCTGGGGCTTCTGGAGAGACTGGGCGCCGATAAACACGGCGTAGTCGGTATTCTTGAAGTAGGACAAGGGCATAAGGCCGCACTTGGCCAGCTCCGCTTCACGGCGGTCCGTGATGGCGATCTCGGTCGGGCAGGTCATGTCCACGCCACCGTCGTCCGTCGGGAAGGTGTAGCAGGGCAGGCCCTCGACCGAACCGCCGCTTTCCACGCCGCGGATCTGGGAGCACCAGCCGTAGAGCTTGAAGGAGCGAGTGATATTCGCGCCCATGGCGTAGGCCGCGTTCGCCCAGGTGAAATTGGCCTGATCGTTATTGACCACTTCCTCAAAATCGAAGTCGTCGACTGGATTGGTCTGGGCGCCGTAGGGCAAGCGGGACAGGAAACGCGGCAGAGTGAGGCCCAGATAACGCGCGTCTTCCGACTCGCGGAGAGAGCGCCAGGGGGCGTACTCCGGCGAGGTGAAGAGTTTGTTGATATCGCTCGGATTGGCCAGCTCCTGCCAGCTATCCATGTTCATCAACTTGGGAGAAGCGGCGGCAATGAAGGGCGTGTGGGCCGCGGCCGCCACCTGGGACAGGCCCTGAAGTATCTCCACGTCCGGGGCGCTGTGATCGAATTCATAGTCACCCACGATGCAGCCAAAGGGCTCGCCGCCGGGGTGCCGTATTCCTCTTCATACATCTTCTTGAAGAGGGGGCTTTGTTCCCAAGCGGTGCCCTTGTATTTCTTGAGCACCTTGCCGATCTCCTTCTTGGAGATGTTCAGCACGCGAATTTTCAGTTGCTCGTCGGTCTCGGTATTGGCAACCATATACTGGAGGCCGCGCCAGGAGCCTTCGAGCCGCTGGAAGTCTTCGTGGTGGATAATCTGGTTCACCTGCGCCGAGAGCTTGTCGTCCAGACTCTTGATGATGAATTTAATGGTCGCCGTGGGATCCGCGGGATCGACCTCGCCCTCCTTCAGTGCCTGGCGGGCCAGGGTACTGATGGATTTCTGGATCGTCTCGCGGGCGGCCGAGGATTTCGGCTTGAACTGCGAGTCGATCAGGCTGTCGATCTGGGTTACTTCCAATGCGCCTTCGTCAAGTGCTTCGGCCATGATTATTCACCTCCGCCCAGGGCTTCAAGTGCGGCCTTGTCACCCAGGATCTTGCCCAGCAGGTTTTCCGCGCCGCTCTTTCCGTCCATATAGGAAAGGAGGTTGGAAAGGTCCCGGCGGGCGGTTAACAACTCGTTCAGTTCTTCCACATTTTCGGCGACTTTGCCCGGGGAAAAGTCATCCATGGATTCAAAGGTCATCTCGACACTGAGGTTGCCTTCGCCCGACAAGGTATTGGGCACTTGAAACGCCACGCGGGGTTTCATCGCCTTGAGGCGGGTATTGAAGTTTTCGGCGTCAATCTCCAGCAGATCGCGATCGCTCACGGGCGGAAGGGCCTCGGCCGGGTTCCCCGACAGGTCCGCCATCACGCCCATGACAAAGGGCAGATTAATCTTCTTCTCGGCCCCGTAGAGTTCAACATCGTACTCGATCTGAACCCGGGGGGCTTTGTTACGAGCAATAAATTTTTGACCACTCTGTTTTGCCATGGTGCTCCTCGCCCTTTCTCTGTACGGCGACTCCGGTGCCCGCACGGGCAACGGCCCCGCTGCGGTTATGATTCTCTACACCCGGACTCGCCGGTTCCTCTAATTGTCATCCTCCGATGAGCCTCCCCCGGCGTTCATGGAACCCGAGAGCGACGTACCGGTGATGGTCTGGATATCCGAAAGCGCACCGGGCGACAAGTCGGAAATTATGTCGAAGAAATTCGCCGTAACCAGCCGTTCGGCCCGCTTCATGATGAGCGGCACCGGACTGGAGGGCTCGTTTTTGCTGTAGTACTTGTAGATCAGGTCAAAAGCCTTGAGAACGTCCTGCCGCGTATTGATGCCGGCCGAACCCATGTCGCCGCGCTTCGCGGCCACATCGGCACCCGCACCGGCGCCCGCCTCCTCCCCGCTGTCGGCATCGCCAGTCGTCTCGGCGGCATTTGCATCGGAAAAATAGCCCCGCCGGTCAAGTTCATTGTGCACCGGCTTCTTCATATCCTGCAACATGCCCGCCAGATTCGCAAAGGTGGGCGGCGTGCTCTCCGTAAGCTTCTCCCGCAATGCCGCCTTGATGCCATCCAGGGTGGCCAGCGATTCGGTGAGGGCCTCGTGCATGGCTTCGAGATCGGCCAGGGGCGTATCTTCGAAGGCCCCAAGAATAAGCGTCATCTTGGGCGCGTCGCTCGATTCGTCATTGCCCGCGGCCAGAGCGGCCTGAATATCTCGAAACGAGAATCGGCCCAGTTGGCGGGAATTGGTCAGGGGTGTCTCGCGGAGGCGTTGCAGGAATTTCATCGTGTCGCCCGCCGTGCTGAGGGGGGCGCTCATGTCGTTCAGGATATTCTCCCGCTCCATCCAGCCATCCGGATCGCCCATGCTCTCGTCGGGGTCCAGCGCGGGGTACATGCTGTCCCAGTATCGCTCGATCATTCCCTTGGTGAGAAGCAGGCCATCGCGAAATCCGGTAACGCCCTGCCGTTTCATGGCGGCCAGGCTCAGAAACAGCGCGGTGCGCAGATGCTTGCAAGTCTTGAAGTGCTCCAGCGCCTTTTCATTGAGATCAAGCCAGTTGGGCTCCACGGCGTCAATTTCGGCGCCGGCGATGACCCCCACCCCTTGTTCCTTGACGATTTCCTCCAGCGCAAAGAGGGAACCCTCCTCTCCGCACGGATTGTCTCCGGGAATGGGCTCTAATAACTGGTCTAAATCCATCAGCACTCCTGCAAGGCCCAACAAGACACACATGCGGCGCACAAATGCTGGATCCCTCGCTGCATGTAGTCGGTAAACAGTTGACCACGTGATTAAACCTGAAAAGTACAAGCAAGTCAAGATCGATTTTGGCCGGTGGACGCCTGTGCCAAAACCACGTCGCCTCCGCCCCTCAGAATGGTAGACAAGGCTTGATCGGGCGGGTATCATAGTGGTTGTGGCGGCGAAATGGAGCATGATTGACACGCCTCCTTCCTGTATAGTGGTCGGCGGAGGATCGCGTGGTCGTGAGTGCCCGAACCTTTGGCGCAAAATTGGGTCCGGGTGTTCTTCATGCTCCTTTCGGGATGGCCAGGCTGTGGCCGTCGCGACGTTGGCGCCCACATACCCGGGATTCCTACCCTGTTCGCAACGTGTAGCTGGAGTTTGAAATGATTCTATTGCCCGGTGGGCGGCGGCTGTTCGATCCGCGCCTGGTTTCCAGTTTGCTCCTCGGGGTCGGTTCTTGCCTGGGGGCCTTCCCCGCATGGGCCGCCGCACCCGCTCCGGGTGGGGATATCACGGCCACGGCCCCTGGCGGGGGCGCCACGACCATCACCGAAGACGACGCCGCACCGGGCGCCGCGAATGTTCGCTTCACGCCCACGACGCTCAGCGACGCCGACATGGGCGAAACGCCCGATTCCATACGCCTCGTATCCATTACCGGCGGCGCCATAGCCCAGGACGATGGATCGGCCATCACCGTGAGTACTTCGGGAACGATACTGGCCTTGACCGCCGGTAATCTTGACGCGCGCTTCACACCGGACCCGGACCGGGATACGGCGGCAACCATCCAGTACCGCGTGGTGGATGAGGGTGGCGGCGCGGATTCCACGTCCTCCACTATTACCATCGACATATCCCCCGCGGACGACGACGCGCCGGATGCCGGTGGCAATGTCATCGCCACCAACACGAGCGGCGGCGCGATCAGCATCAGTGAAGACGCGGCGGCGCCCGGCGCGGCCAATATTCGGGTCACACCCACCACCCTGAGCGACCCCGACACGGCGGACAATCCCCCGACCGCCATTCGGCTTCTGGCCTTGACCGGCGGCACGGTAACCCAATCGAACGGCACGGCCATCACACTCGGCGCCGGTGGAACCGTGCTTACACTGACATCGGGGCGGGTTGACCTGCGTTTTACGCCCGCCGCCAACCGCGACACGGCGGTAACCATCCCCTATGTCGTGGTGGACCCATCAGGGGTGAACGACTCGCCATCCTCCAATATAACGGTCAACATCACGGCCAGCGCCGATCCGCCAAGCGCCGGGGGTAATGTCATCGCTACGGCGCCCGGCGGCGGCGCGACATCGATCACTGAGGACGACTCCGCGCCCGGCGCAGCCAACATCCGGATCACCCCCACGACCCTGAGCGACCCCGACAGTGGACAGACGCCCGCATCCATCCGCCTGATCAGCGTCACCGGCGGTATCGTCGCGCAAAGCGGCGGTGGCAGTATTTCCCTGGGCGCCTCCGGCACCGTACTCGCGTTGTCTTCGGGCAACCTGGATCTCCGCTTCACACCCGCAGCCAACCGCGATACGGCGGCCACCATCAACTATGTCGTGGTTGATCCCGGCGGGGTCAGTGATTCGACTCAGTCCACGATAACCGTCAATATCATTCCGAGCGCCGACGCGCCCTCCGCAGGCGGCAATATCACTGCGACGGCGCCCGGCGGCGGCGCGATCAGCATCACGGAAGACGCCTCGGCGCCGGGCTCGGCCAATATCCGCGTGACGCCGACCACGCTCACGGACGTCGACGCCGGAGAGACGCCCGATTCTATTCGCCTGCTGACTTTCACGGGCGGCACGATCGCCCAGGGCAATGGCTCCGCCATCGTACTTGGCGCGTCTGGTACGATCCTCTCCCTGACGGGCGGCAATCTGGATCTGCGCTTCACGCCCGCCGCCGATCGCGACACCGCCGTAACAATTCCCTATGTCGTGGTGGATCCCGGGGGCGTGTCCGATTCGAGCCCGTCCAATATTACGATCAATATTACGGCGGTAAACGACGCGCCCACGGCAGCCAATGGCACGCTCGCCGCAGTCGCGGAGGACACCACGAATCCGCCGGGCGCTTCGGTCGCCACATTGTTCGGCGGCTCCTTCAGTGATGTGGAAGGCACCTTCGCGGGCATCGCCGTCACCGCCAATCCACAACTTGCTTCGGAAGGCGTCTGGGAATATTCGCCCCCCGCAAGCCCCGGCAACACCTGGTTCCCCATCGGAGCGGTCACCGACTCCGCTTCCGCGCCCAACGCCCTGGTTCTGGGTACGACGACGATGCTGCGTTTCGTACCCACGACCGATTTCGGCGGCACGGTGACCTCCATAAGCGTTCGGGTCCTCGACAACACCTACGCAGGCCTTTTCTCTTCGCGCACGGGAGGCGCACAGAACCGGGTCACCCTCAACACCGCGACCAACGGCACGCCCACGGCCATAAGCGGCACGACGAACACGATTTCCCATACGGTCCTCTCGGACAATGACACACCTTCGTCCGCACAGAACAACACACTGACGCTCAATCAGGGCGATGCGGCAACCATTTCCAGTGCCTTATTGTCGTACACCGATACCGACGACGTTGCGGCCAACCTGACCTACACCGTGGTCACCGGCCTCTCGAACGGTGCGTTGAACCTTGGCGCCTCCTTCACCCAGGCCGCCATCAACGCCAATTCACTGACGTACACCCACAATGGATCCACGACGCAGTCCGACAGTTTCACGTTTAACGTGAAAGACGACGAAAACGCCACAACGGCTAACGCGACGTTCAACATCGTCGTCAACCTTACGCCGACCGTGGCGACACCCATCGCGGACGTGCTGGTCAACGAAAGCGCCCCCAACAGCGTGATCAGTCTGCTCCCCAGTTTCGATGACGCGGAAGATGGCGCTGGCGGCCTGACCTACTCGGTCCAGGGCACGACGGGCTCTATTTTTAACGGAACGCCATCCATCGCGGGGAGCAATCTGACCATCGCGTACCCCGCGAACACGCCGGGCATTGGCACGATCACGATCCGCGCGACGGACAGCGGCAGTGATTTCGTCGAGGACACGTTCCAGGTCACCGTCAATGACCGGCCCACCGCCGGCGCCGACAGCGGCAACACCAACGAGGGAACGGCGGTTACAATCGACGTTCTGTTGAACGACGGCGACACGGACGGCACGTTGACCCCGGCGAGCGTCACGGTGACCAGCGCTCCCGCCAATGGATCCACGTCGGTCAACACGAGCAACGGCCGGATCACCTATACCCCGTCCGGGAATTTTAACGGCACAAACACGTTTCAGTACACCGTAAACGACAACCGCGCCGCCACCTCGAACGCGGCCACGGTCACCGTGACGGTGAACGCGGTAAATGACGCGCCGATTCTGAGCGTGCCCGGAACCACGCAGAACGTGGACGAAGGGGCCTCCCTCGCATTCAGCACGGCGAACGGCAATCCCATTACGGTGGCCGATGTGGACGCCGATGAGACCGCCATGCCAGCGGGAGGCGTGAACGTGACCCTTGCCGCGACCAAAGGGACGATTGCCCTGGCCTCGACCGCGGGCCTGGTCAATCTTACGGGCAATAGTTCGGCCAGCGTAAGTTTTGACGCGACCGTCGCGAACGCGGGTCTCGCCCTGAACGGTTTGACCTACACCCCGACGGCCCTGTTGAATGGCGCGGAAACGATAACCGTCACCGTAAACGATAAGGGCAATACCGGCGCGGGCGGCGTGCTCTCCGACAGCGACACGATTGATGTCAGTATAGCGTCCACCAACAATCCCCCCGTTGTCTCGGTGCCGGGCGGGCAAACGATTAACGAAGATACGACGACAGGCATCTCCGGCATCAGCATTGCCGATCCCGACGCCGGGGGAGGTTCCCTGACCGTAACGCTCGGCGTCGCCCAGGGCCGTATCGCGGTGAACGCCGCAGCATCGGGCGGGGTGAGCGCAGGTAATATCAGCGGCAATAATACGGCGTCGGCAACCCTCGCGGGCACCCTGACCCAACTGAACAATACCCTGCCGACCCTCACCTTCACCACGGCGAGCAATCTGGTCAGCACCCAGACGCTCACCGTCGCCGCCAATGACAACGGCAACGCCGGCGGTGCGGCAGAGACGGATTCGGAAACGGTCACATTGACGATCACGCCGCAGAACGACAACCCGACGTTCAGTAATTTTCCGGGTACCCAGACCGTGAATGAAGATACCAACCGGGTTTTCAACGCGGCCAACGCCAATCGCATCACGGTTGCCGATGTGGACGTCCAGGAGAACAACCCCGGCGGAACAATTCGGGTATCGCTGGGTGTGGGCAGCGGCACGCTCACCCTGGGCGGGACGACCGGCCTGACCTCCGTCACGGGCAACGGCGCCGCCACAGTGGTCCTGGTCGGCTCCTTAACCAACGTTAACAATGCCCTTAACGGCCTCACCTATCGCGGCGCCCTGCACTACAACGGGCCGGATACCCTGAGTGTGACCCTCAACGACCTGGGCAACACCGGAGCCGGTGGCGGCGGTGACATCTCGCTGAGCGCTTCCATTACCGTGAACGCCGTCAACGACCCGCCCACAATCACGGTCCCCAGTGCGCAGTCCGCGGATGAAAACACCAACTTCCCCTTCAGCGCCACAGACGGGAACGCGATTGTGATCGCCGACCCCGACGCTGACGAGGCCCCCGGAGAATTGGTGGTCAGTATTTCCACGCTGCACGGCACCCCCACCCTCGCCAATGGCGCCGGGCTGCTCGCAAGCAGCGGCAATGGCACCGCTTCACTGAGCATGACCGGTACGCTGGCCGCACTGGAAGCGGCGCTGGACGGACTGGTCTACCGGGGCAACCTGAATTTCAACGGCGACGACACCCTCTCCATCTCCGTGGACGATCAGGGTAACTCGGGCACTGGCGGCGCGGGAACGGACAGCGAAACGCTGGACATTACCGTGGACGCGGTCAACAACCCGCCCCAATTGGCCCTGCCCGGCGCACAGATCATAAATGAAGACGCGACGGCATCCATCACCGGCATCTCGGTAAGCGACGTGGACGTCGGCGGCGGCACGCTGGTGGTCTCGCTGAGCGTGGGCGCGGGGCGACTCCAGGTGGACGGTGCGCTATCGGGCGGTGTTCAGTCACTGGCGATCGGCAACAATAACACGAACGCCCTAACCATGACCGGAACCCTGGGCGAGTTGAATACCACTCTCCCTTCGCTTCGCTTCACCTCGGCCTTGAACAATCGCAATAACCAGACCCTCACCGTCAGCGTGAACGATCAGGGTAATACTGGACAGGGTGGAAGCCAGATCACTACGGGGACCGTCGCCCTGAACATCACGGCACTCAACGACGACCCGAGCCTCAGCCTGCCTGGAACGCAGACCATCAATGAAGAGAGTGGGCTGACGTTTGGCGCCGCCAATGGAAACGCCCTGACCGTTTCCGATCCCGACGTAGCCGAGACTCCGGGACAACTTCGCGTTACCTTGTCCGTCGCGCGCGGTCGCCTCAGTCTGGCGACCACCAGCGGGATATCCCTGGTCAATGGCACGGGAACGAATGACACGTCCGTGACGTTCACGGGCGTCGCCGCGGCCTTGAACACCGCGCTGAATGGGCTCGCCTACCAGCCCAATGCCAATGTCAACACGGAGTCCGGCGCGGCAGAGTCCCTTTCCGTCACGGTGAACGACCAGGGCTTCACCGGCAACGGCGGTGGCGGAAACATCACGGGCGCAGTGCCCATCACGATTCTGGCCGTCAATGACGCCCCGGACTTTGCGGTACCGGGCGCCCGGACGGTGAACGAAGATGCCGACCTTGTCTTTGGGGGCAATATTTCTGCCAGCGATGTTGATGTAAATGAAACCGCCGGGGGAATGATGGAGGTTTCTCTCGCCGTGACCGAGGGCGTATTGACCCTGTCTCGAACCGCCGGCCTCACCATCGACGCCCCGGCTACGGGCACGGCGGACACAAGCATCACCTTCCGCGGCGCGCTGAGTGATGTGAATAGCGCCCTGAATGGAATGCGCTATCGCGGAAACGCCGACTTCAATGGTGGCGACACGCTCAGCCTGCTTGTGAACGATCTCGGCAACACTGGAATCGGTGGTGACCTCGACGACCCGGCTACGATCGCCATCACGGTTACCCCGGTGAATGACGCGCCGGTGGCGAGTAACGCCGCCCTCTCGCCGGCCGAACCGCTGCGCAACGAGAACCTGAACGCCGCTTACACCTACATCGATGTGGACGCGGACAATGAATCGGGCACCATCCTCCGGTGGTTCCGCAATGATGTCCTCCAACCCGCATTCAACAATCTGACCGAAGTCCCCGGAGCCTCCACGGTCGAGGGTGAAGTCTGGTATTTCCAGGTGACCCCCGGCGACGGCATTACAACGGGTACGCTCGTACAGTCGAACAGCGTAACGATTCGTCCCGTGGCGGACCTACAGCTTTTCATCGCGCGCGATCCCAACGTGGTGGTCCCCGGCGAGGGTGTGAGCTATACCTTCCAGGTGCGCAATCTGGGCCCAAGCCCGGTGGCCGCGGCCGAAGTCTCCGCTGTGCTGCCGGCGTCGCTCCAGAACGCAAGCTGGACCTGCGACGCTTGCGGCGCAAGTGGGACCGGAGCGATCAGCGAAACGGTCGATCTCGCGTCAGGCGAGACGGTTGAATACCTGCTCACCGCCGATGTCGATCCCGCCGCCACCGGCGCGCTGACCGTTTCCGGCTCGGTCATCGCGCCCGCCCTGGTCTTCGAGACCGACAACAGCAGCAACAGCCGCACGAACAGCGTGACGCTGGTGCCCGAGGCATCGCTCAACGTGACCATGACTGCGGATCGCGAAACGGCACAACCCGGTGATGTCGTTGCCTACACCGTCACCGCAACGAACAGCGGCCCCTCGGATGCGCGCGGCGTGTTCTTCAGCGATGCGCCCGATCCCAACTCTTCACTCATCGCCGAAAGTGTTACCGCGACGCTGGGCTCCGTGGTGACCAGCGGAATCAGCGGAGTCCTCGTCAACGTGGGTACGTTGCCACTGGGCGAATCCGTGACCATCCGATATGCCGTTACCGTAAATGCCCCCTTCCCCGCGGAGGGCCGGGAACGGATCTGCACCCGCGGTCTCTTCTTCGGCGAAGCCAACAACCCCGATGTGAACTTTCCCGACACCACGCCGGACCAGGAGGCCTGCACCGACGTTACGACGGAGATAGATCTGGGCGCAAGCAACACCGACGCGCTGGCTTTCGACGCAAACGCCGACGGTGTCGCCAATCCGGGCGACACCATTCGATACACGATTGAGGTGTCCAACCTCGGAAACGGCGGTGCGAACAACGTCACTTTTACCCAGCCCGCCGTCGCCAATGGAAGCCTGCTGGAGGACTCCATCACGGCTTCACCGCCCGGATCCGTCGTAATCCTCGAAGCGGGCGCGCTGACCGTCAATCTTGGAAGCATCCAGGGCGCCGGGAGCGCCGGAAGTACTGCCACCATCACCTTTGATGTCGTGGTGGTGAACCCCTTGCCCCGGGAACGGCTTTCCTCGTCAGCCAGGGCTCCCTGGACTTCGAGGAACGGCCTTCCGGGGCAGAGCCCGTCCTCAGCGACGACCCGGGCGCGGCGGTGATCGAGGGCTCGGATATCATTCAGGTGGATGGCGACGGCAATATCGTACGCCCGGCGCCGACCGTGACTCCGATTGTTGCGGCGCCCGCCCTGGTGGTGCGCCAGGGTGATGACATCACGCGAAATGAGGAAAAGCAACCCGGAGATTTCATCGAGTATGCCGTCTCCATCGAGAATCGCGGCGATCTCGGCGCCCTGAATCTCACCTATCGGGTGCCCTTCCGGGATAGCGAGATTTCGGAACTCGAGCTTGAGCAGGTCGATGGCGCGAATCCCCTCAGTGATATAGCCGCCGCGCTCCTGGGCAATTTCTCCGTACTCGATGTGGACGAGAGCGCTGGTCTTTCCAGCGCGGAGCTCAACGGCTCCCTCTTCGCACTGACCGAAGCGCAATTTAATGAACTTGACACGGGGGACGCGCGCGTCGTCCTTGACGAAGACTCCATCCTCGTCAATGGGACTAACCGGGCGAACGAAGGCGGAGAGTCGGAGCTGCTCCTGAACCTCGGGTCGCTGAACGGGCGCAATCCCGTCTTCACCAACGGACCGACAATCACCATCAACTTCGCGGTCCAGATCAATCCCATCCTGCGCGCCGGTACGAATGTGATCCGATATCAGGGCATCGCGGACGGCGACAATCACGCCCCCGTGCTCTCTGACGATCCGGAAACCATCAACACTCCCGCCGATGCGACTCAGACGAGCGTCCGGGCCGTCCCGGCACTCGCCGTGGTACCCGAGATCCTCACCATCGATTTTGGCGACCAGGATATCGACGATGGCCCCACCGCGACCCGCACGGTGGAAATCACCAACACCACAGCCGCAACCGCCAATTTGACGCTCGGCTTCGTGGGTTTGGAAGGCGCATCCCTGAGCGACTTTGCCATTGTAAGTGATACCGATGAGGACACGCTCGCGCCCGGAGAGACCCGCCTGATCGCGGTGGCATTCGACCCGCGCTCAATCGGCAGCAAGCGAGCCAGCTTACGCGTCGAGTCAGACGATCCCGATGACGCCGCGGTTGACGTTAACCTCTCCGGTCGCGCGCTCGACAGCGACATCCGGGTAACGCCGAGCACCCTCGATTTCGGGAAGCGCAACCTCCTCGCGGGGCCCGGCAAGCCCCAGTCCGTCAGCATCATCAATGACGGCCTCGGCGACTTGACCCTGGACAGTGTGAGCCTGGCCTGCGGTCCCGACATTTTCCCTGTCATGACTCAGGAGCGCTTCGAGGAGCTGGATATCAACGGCGACGGCGCGCTCAGCCGGGGCGTGGGGCTCCGCCGGGAATTGGAAGACGCCATCGACCTCTTCGACCTCGCCGAAGAGATCATCAGTCGCTTCAGCGCGCTCGATGTCGATGCCTCCCTGGATATCAGCCCCGAAGAAATGGACCGCCAGTTCCCCTTCCTGACCGACACGCGCTTTGAAGCCCTGGACGGCGATGACTCCGGCGAACTCGAGTCCACCGAGTTGGACGCCGCCGTGCGCATGGCCGAGTTTGCCCAGAGTCTGCTGAACAGCTTCGACGACTTTGACACAAGCCTCCCCGAAGGACTCGATTTCACCGAGGCACAGAGCATTCTTCCCGATCTTACCGAGCTTGAGTTCCTCGATCTTGACGGCGATGGCGATGGCGTCCTCAGCCGCGCCGAATTAGACGAGCGCCTGAAACTCGCCCTCCTGGCCACGCAACTGCAGGTGGACTTTACCGGACTTGACGCCAATCGTGACGAGGCCCTGACGATTGGCGAGATCAACGCCTTTGTGCCACTCCTCACGCCGGGCCGCTTCGCCGCTATTGATGACGATGGCGACGAAGAGCTCTCAAAGCAGGAACTTGGCGCCGTGGAATCAACGCTCGCAGCGTCCCTCCTCTCCCAGTTCACAGCGCTGGACACGGACGCGAGTGATGGTTTGACCGCCCAGGAGATCAATGCGACCTGTGCCTTTGAGATTCTGTCGGACTCCGGCGAGGACACACTGGAGACGGCGCAATCCCGCCTCGTCCGGATCGTCTTCGACCCCTCTACCGAGGGCGCAAAAGTCGGCACGCTCCGGGTCGAGGCCAACCAGCAGGGACAGGGTACGCCCATCGTCTCCAAGGTCAGCCTTTTCGGAATTGGCAACCGCACACCGCGAATCGTGGGGCAGAATCCAGTCGCCACAATTGAAGATACCCCCGTGACGATAATTCTCGACAACCTGGTGGTTGACGCGCCCCTCCTGGAATTCCCGAAGGAAGTCACGCTGGCGTTCCAGCCGCTGCCCGCCGACGCGAATTATACCCGCGACGGAAATTCGATTATCCCGAATAAGAACTTCAACGGCGTCCTTTTCGTACCCGTAACCGTGCGCGACGGAAACATCGACAGCAACGTGTGGAATCTTCGCATCGACGTCGCCAAAGTGAACGACCCTCCGACGGGGATCGCGCTGGATGCCAACACAATCCTCGAGAATCAGGTGCTGGACACCGTGATTGGCCGCTTCTCCACAGCGGACCCCGATCTGGGGGATTTGCACCTCTACCGCCTCGTCCCGGATGATCCCGCCACCGACGACGATGACTTCGTGGACAATGAATTCTTCGGCATTGTCGCCAACCAATTGGTGAGCCGCGTCGTGTTCGATTTTGAGACCCGAAGCCAATACACCATACTCGTCCAGAGCCGTGATCCCCAGGGTCAGACCTTCGAGCGGGCCTTTGGTGTAACCATCATCGATCAGCCCGACGACGAAGACAATGCGGTGGCCGCGGAAGTGCTCCTCGACAACTTTGAAACCATCGATGCGGATCGGAATGGCATCCTCGACTATGACGAAGCCCTGGTCCTCCTCCCCGGCTTCACCCGCGAGCGATTTGATTCCCTCAATCTGGAAGTCGAGATTTCCCTCGCCGAAATCCAGAGCGGCATCGGATACACATCCTCGGCCCAGACGCTTTTTGACAATTTTGACCTCGCCGATCGCGATGGCGACGGCCTGCTCACCCTGGCCGAAGCCCGGACCCGCGTGCCCGGCTTGACGGAAGAAGCGTACGATTACATGGACTTCGACCCCGCCATGGCGCTATCGCCTTCGGAGCTCCAGACGGCGATTCTCCTGTTTGGCGATTTGGATTACCTCCGCGGGAACTTCGAGGCACTCGACGCGGATGACAGCGGAAGCCTTACGTTCGACGAATTACCCGATTCACTTTCTGCGTTGACCAGATTGACTTTCGAGGCACTGGACCTGAATCCCGGTCTCTCGCGGCGGGAACTGGAGTCCCAGGTCGTCTGCGTTCTTCGTGAAGATGGCGTGCGCCTGATCCAGCCGACCGGCGACCTCCTGGCGCCGCCGGACGTCCAGGCACTCGATGTGACCTTTAACGCCGAGGCGGACGTTAACATTCAGGGTGCCTGCAGCGCCGACGATATAGAGTTCAGCTTTGATATTGGTGCGGAGAGTATTCTCATCACGGATCTGGCCGAGTATTTCCTGCAAAATTTCGATGCGCTGGATGCCGACTTCAATGGTACGCTCGCGGAGTCCGAAGTTGCCTCCAGCCGCATCGGACTGACCAGTGTCCGCTTCGACACGCTCGATTTCGACGGCAACAGCCAACTTTCCATGGAAGAACTGGAAGCATCTGTTATCCTCTCCGATATCGCCTCGGCCTTGCTGGTCGACTTCGCGGCGCTCAACACCGACAACAGCACCGGACTTTCCATCGCGGAAACCCAGACCACCGCGCTCGACATCGATCCGCTCCGTTACGACCTGCTTGACCTCAATCGCAATGGGGTGCTCACCCGTCACGAACTGTCGGCCGAGGTGGACCTGCCCGGTTTCCTGCTGGAGAACTTCCAATCACTGGATACGGACACCAGCGGGACCCTGGGGCTGGCCGAGATTCGCGTTCTACTGCCCGGCCTGTCTCAAGTTCGCTTTAACAACCTCGATGAAGATCGTTCGAGCGACGTCACCCCTGAAGAGCTCCAGACCGCGGACGACTTCGGCCGGTCCTCGCCGCCTTCCAACCGAAAAAGGGAAGGTACGGAGTTCAACAAGCAGAATCGCGGCAACGACCCGGCGGTCTTCACCCTTCCCGTGGACACAGCCTACCGCGTCCGCGTGACGGCCACCCTCACGAGTACCGGGCAGACGGTACAATCCGACGATGTCACTTTTGAAATCCGCAATGGCATGGACGGGGACAACAACGGCTACCTCGACTTCCCCTTCGAAGATCTCGTCAATGATGGATCGCGCTGGGAGCGCACCGTCACCAGCGTGGGCTGTGATCGCACCGTGCTACTACATGCATGGCGTGGGTCCAACATTCCTGGTCGCGATATCGAGGCCACATTGGTGAACCCGGCCAATCCGAAGCAAAACGTTCAACTCACCGTTCCCCACGGCCTGGCGACCGATGGCGAAGAAGCGATTCTGATCGCCGCCATCGCGTGCAGCCCCGAAGCCCTGTTCACCAGGCAGCAGGCGGACGAGATCGAGGCGTTACCCGAGGACGAGGTGAGCGGCACGCCATGGATTGCCCTGGAAGTGATCGTCCGCGACATCGGCGATCCGGAATTTGCCCCGGTGAGCGTGGCCCGGCTCGATGCACGGCCTGTAATCGTGTCCCTCAACGAGCTCGACTTCTCTCCGGAAGACCAGGCGACCTTCTTCGTCAATGGGGTGTCCATCCTTTCGGACGAAGTGACCGGCCTCACGGTTGTGCCCGGAGGGGGCTCTTGGTCCTCCGCCAATACGAGTGGAGCGGTATCCGCCGCCGGGACCCTGAGCGCCACCGTCACGCGGCTCGGCGCCCTGGTCGCACTGGAGTCGCTCAAGCCTCCCATTTTCTCCAGCAACCCCACCATCGACAATGCCATCCATCTTGGGGAGGTGCGGGTCAATGAATCGGTGGAAAAACGCATCACGATTACCAATGTCGGCGGAGAGCGACTGATCGGCACGGCGGAACTCCGCGACGCCACGGGCGTCTTCGCACTCATCGGCGAGGCAAGCTATAACCTCGGCCACGGCGAGACTCACCAGTTTCTCATTCGCTTTTCACCCCGGGATGACACGGCCTACGCTGCGGCGCTCACCTTTTCGGGCGACCCCGATGGTCTCCTGACCGCTGCCTTGACGGGTACAGGTATGCCCGCCAAAGGGCTGGGTTGCGGCCCGGTCGATCACCCCGGCGTGTGGCCCTGGGGAAATGCGCTGGTGGTGGCCTTGACCTTCGCCGGATTGCTGCTGGGACAGCGCCGATCCTCGAGGCGGCGCACTGAATAGCCAGAAGACGGCGTGCGGGAGGGACCCCGCCCCCGGCGGCGATCGGTTTGCGCCACGCACAATAGTATGATAGAGTCGTCCAGTAGATTTTGCCCGTGCGCAGGCTCGCCTGGCGACGTCGGGCAGGCCGGGTGCGCCATGGATGGCGACTCGGGCCGATTAGGAGAATGTTAAGGGGTGTCCGACGACCTCGGGTCGATGATTCGGGCTCCCAACCTGACCATGAAGGACTCGGCAATGGACTTACGCGTCATCCAGAAGAAGCCCGCCCGCTTTGCTATCGGACTCATGTCGGGCAGTTCGTGCGATGGCGTCGATGCCGCGCTGGTGCGCATCAAGGGTACAGGCAAGAGCCTCGTGATGAAACTTATTGCGCACAAGACCTTCCCCTTCCCGGGTTCGTTTAAGAACCGCCTTCTGGACGAGCATCTTTCGGCACGGGACCTCTGCGTACTTGATTTCGAGCTGGGCGAGCGCCTCGCGGAGGCGGCCCAGGAGCTCATCGCCGAAGCCCCGGAAGACGAAGTCTCCGTCGATTTCATTGCCTCCCACGGGCACACCGTGGCCCACATCCCCCCCCGCGCCAACGAGAAGTGCGGTACCCTGCAGATCGGCCAGTCCGCCATCATTGCGGAGCGATGCGGTCTCCCCGTCATATCCGACTTTCGCCCCCGCGACATGGCGGCCGGCGGTCAGGGCGCTCCGTTGGTGCCCTATGCCGACTGGCTCCTCTTCCACAAGCTCAATCGCCCGGTTTCATGCCTCAATATCGGCGGTATCGCCAATTTCACGTGCGTCACACCCGACTTCCGGAATATGCTCGCCTTCGATTCCGGCCCCGGCAACATGGCCATCGACGGCGCCGTCCGGATTCTTACCCGAGGTCTCCAGGAAATGGACGAAGACGGAGAGATGGCGTCGAAGGGCATGATCATTGACGAATTCCTGCACTACCTGCTGGATCACCCCTTCTTTGCCAAGGTACCGCCCAAGAGCACGGGTCGGGAGGAATTCGGGGTGAACGTCTACCTGCGAGACGCCCTCGCCAGCCGCTCGGAGCACACCCCGGAGGATTTGGTCGCCACGATTACCGAAGCCGTGGCGCGAAGCATTGTCCAAGCCTACGACCGCTTCATCAAGCCCGAAAATCCCGCTGAACATATTATCGTCGGAGGCGGCGGGGCCCACAACAAGACATTGCTGAAGAAACTGAAAGACGGCTTCCGCGATTGCCAGGTCTTCACCAGCGATCAGTACGGCATCCCGACGGACGCGCGGGAAGCCATCGCCTTCGCGATTCTGGGCAACGAGTGCATCATGGGAACCCCCGCCAACGTGCCCCATGCCACCGGCGCGGAAAAGCGGGTCGTGCTCGGGAAGATCACACCGGCATAAAGGGGACAGCCTCCCGAGCCCGGAATACTCCGCCGCGCAAGATTGAAATCGCGTTGTGCGGCGAGGGTATCTGCCCCCCGAGAGTCGCCTGCCCATCACCCCAGCTTTAAAGCTGTCCGATCCCCCCTCGCGCGGCTTGCGTTCCCCAATCCCACGGCGTATCATTTGGCGGCCCCACTCAGGAGAACCTCGTCATGGGAAAGAAAAAGTACCCCGCCCCGCCAGCCCCAGCCTCTGCCCGCGTTCTTTCGGTCGATGCCCTTCGCGGCTTCGACATGTTCTGGATCATCGGTGCGGATCACCTGGCCCGTTCCATCGGAAAGGACGCCGCCGAAGGCACCCTCGCCCATGGTATCGCCACCCAGCTCAAGCACGTCTCGTGGGATGGCTTCGTGTTCTACGATCTCATCTTCCCGCTCTTTGTATTCCTCCTCGGCATGTCCACCGTCTTTTCACTGCCCAAATATGTCGAGCAGAACGGCAAGCGCGCAGCGTACTTCCACATCCTTCGACGCTTCGTCCTGCTCTTTCTCCTTGGCGCCTTTCGCGATGGCGGTATCGCGGATCTG
Organism: Candidatus Hydrogenedentales bacterium; assembly: GCA_041859365.1. Taxonomy (GTDB): domain Bacteria; phylum Hydrogenedentota; class Hydrogenedentia; order Hydrogenedentales; family JAEUWI01; genus JAEUWI01. The sequence goes on along the minus strand of JBHEKR010000165.1, from coordinate 17,811 downwards.
GCCGGTGAGAGCCCCTTCAGCGGCGTGCTCCAGCGCATGGCCTGGTGCTATCTCGGCGCCTCGCTTATCTTCCTCAATGTTCGCACCAAGGGCATCGCGGCCATCTTCGTAACTATTCTGGTTGCCTACTAGGCCTTGCTGACCTTCGTGCCCCATCCCGAGCTGGGGCCCGAGGGAACGACCTTCAATCGCAAGGAAAACATCGTAGACTGGGTGGACTACAAATTCCTGCCCATGAAGGAAGAAGGGCAATACGCCGAGTCCGAGGGGCTGCTGAGCACCTTCCCCGCAATCGCCACCGCACTGCTGGGTATTTTCGCCGCACTGTTGCTCCGTGAGAAGCGCCTGTCCGACTGGCAGCGCGTGGGCGTCTATATCGGCGCGGGTATTCTGATGGTTGCGCTGGGATACCTGTGGGGGCTTCAGTTTCCCGTCATCAAAAAAATGTGGACCTCCAGCTTCGTGCTGGTTGCGGGCGGCTACAGTTACATCCTGCTGGGCGTGTTTTACGCCATTGTTGATGTCTGGAAGGCGCAGCGCTGGTGTGTGCCCCTGATCTGGATCGGCGCCAACCCCCTGATGATCTACATGTGCTCCGCGTTCATTGAATTCGAGAAGATCGCCCCCCGCATTGCCGGTGGGCCCGTGGCCGCCCTGTTCGGGGACTATTATGGCCCCCTCTTTGTGAACGCGGTTGCCATTGTCCTGGTCTTCGCCTTTGCGCGATTCCTCTACGTGCGAAAGATTTTCCTGCGCGTGTAGGGACGGACGCGCGCCCACGAAGTTTTCGAGCGAATGTGACGTCAATGCCCACAAACAGCAATACTGTGGCGAAGTGCACGTCAACGCGCGTGCCTGTCCCCGTGGATCGGTACGCGGACTACGACCACAGGATTATCTCGCCACGGATAGCACCGCCACCGCACCCGGCGTGAACCAACGTGCGGGCCGTACTCACAGAAAGCGGGAGTCCAGCGCACTGTCGCCGAACTCCCGCCTGCAATTTTATGTCCTAACGGACGTTATCCCTCAAGGGACTCCACGGTAATAATCGCGGGGCCATCCTTGTCGGTGTTGAGCAATTGCTCGGAAACCGCGTCTTCGATGTTCTCCACAAACAAGGTGCGCAGGGGACGAGCACCGAGCAGCGTGTCGAAGCCATTCTCCACGAGATAGTCGCAAACTTCCCTGGCCAGCGTGATGGAAACCACGGTCTCCGCGCCTTCGGGATCTTTGCAGGTCACCGTGCGGACGCCGTCATCCCCCACCTTCACCTCGAACCACTTGTTGCACTCGCTCCGTTCCGGCGGCAGGATTACCTTGCGCGCCAGGGCGACCCGTTCACACAAATCGCGCATGAGCTTGTTCAGGATATTCGACTGTTCCGCCATGCCCAAAGGCCCAAAGACGAGCGGCCGGCCCATGCGTCCGAAAAGTTCCGGCGGGAGTCCGGGAACGGCCAGCATGGCCTGTTTCACAATGTCCTCTGCGGACGGTGCCTCATCCGCATCACCCTCCGCCTCGTCGAGGAGGCGGTTGGCCTCGCCCTGCAGAATGGCCAGGGTCTGGGGGGTCAGGTTGGGCGTGGTGGAGGCGATTTCCTGCAGGATGATTTTCACCACCTGGTTCTGCACTTCCGCCGTCGCCTCGGGGTTGGCCGCAAGCCAGCCCTTGATGCGGTGGCGCAATTCGCCGAGCTGGGCCAGGATCGCGGCGCCCACGTTGGTCGTGATGATGATTACGGTATTCTGGAAGTCGATGTTGCGCCCCATGGAGTCGGTGAGGCGCGCTTCGTCGAACAACTGGAGGAAAATGCGCCAGATATTCGGGTGGGCCTTCTCAAACTCGTCCAGAAGCACCAGCGAATAGGGCTTGCGCCGCACAGCTTCCGTGAGCATGCCGCCCTCTTCCGCACCCTGGTAGCCGCGGTCGGAACCGATCAGGCGGTTGCGCGCGGTCTCCGTGCCGTACTCGGAAAGGTCAATGCGGATCAGCGCGTCTTCGCTGCCATACCATTCGGCCGCAATCGCCTTGGCCAGCTCCGTCTTGCCCACACCCGAAGGACCGGCAAAGAGGAATACGGCCTGGGGCTGTTTCGGCGGCGTCAAACCGACAAAGGCGCGTTTCATGGTCTTCACCACGGCCTTGATGGGTTCCGGCTGGCCAAAGACACGACGCGAAAGATTCTCGTTGAGCTTCAGCAGCTTCTGGCGCTGATCTTCCGACATGTTTTCCACGGGGATATTCGTGCGCTCGGACACGGCCTGGGCCACATGCACGCCCGTCACCGGGGGATGGTAGCCGGGCTCGTGGTCGGCCGTCACATGATTGAGGATAACCATCGCGCCGGCTTCGTCGAGGATGCCCAGTTCGCGGGCGGGTGAGCGCACTTCACCGATGTAGCGCCGTGCCAGGGTGTTCACTCGGTTCAAGGCTTCCTCGGTATAGTCCACCGTGTGGTGCTTGCCATAGACCGGCTTCACGCGGCGCAGGATTTCCGCCACATCAGCCGGGCTCTGCTCCGGCACGATGACGGGGCTGAAGCGGCGACGCAGTGCGCCGTCCTTCTCGATTGCGCGAAACTCGGAGAAAGTCGTGGCGCCAATGCACCACAGTTCACCCCGCGCCAGGGCCGGTTTCATGAGGTTCGCCGCGTCCATGCCGCCGCTCTCCCCCGTCTCCCCGAGACCCACCAATTGATGGATCTCGTCGATAAACAAGATCACGGATCCCTTCGCGTTCTGCAGTTCACGCAGGACCGCCGTGAGGCGCTGTTCAAACTCGCCCCGATACTTGGATCCCGCCATAATCAGGCCGAGGTCGAGGCTGATGATCTTCTTGCCTTTCAGGCGCTCGGGCACGCGATCCTTCACGATATCCAGTGCGAGACCTTCGACGATCTTGGTCTTGCCCACGCCCGGCTCGCCCAGAAGGATGGGGTTATTCGCCTCCTTCTTCAGGAGGATACTGGAAAGACGCCGCACTTCGTCCGCCCGCCCGATGACCTCTTCAATGCCGCCCGCGGCCGCCTTGGCTGTCAAATCATAGCCGTAGGTCTTCAGGGCTTCGATCGAGGCGGCCGCCGCCGTCTCGCGACTTACCGCGCCGGCCGGCACCTGCCGCTCGCCATCGAGAATGGAACTGGTGAGACCGAAATCCGTCGCGATAAAGGAATCTATGGCGTGGGTACGGTAGTCGATGATACCCGCCAGCAGATCTTCCCACTCAATCTGGTCCCGCGTCTTCATCTTGGCATTCAAGCCTTCAATGACGCGCTCCAGACCGTGACCCGCCTTCGCGGGACGATTTACCAGCAGGGTGCAGAGTTGGTTCAACTCTTCGGAGTACTGGCCCTTGGCCACCTTCTGCTTCGGGAGGTTGCTGATGAACTGATGGTTCAGCGCAACGCGAAACTCACCAAAGGTGCGCCGTTCCTTGCCGTCATCGCCGTCAAATAACTTGCGCAGGGAGCTCTTTTCCCGGTCCATGGCATCGACCCAGAGCAGGTGTTGAAAATCGATGGGGCCCAGCCCCAGCGCCCTGGCCTTGTCGAAGCGCTGCTCCCGGGTAAACCTGTCAAAACGATCTTCATCCAACGTGGGCATGACGCGATGCTCCTTGTCAATCTCTGGTGTTCGGGTTCGGGTGCGGTCCTGCGGTGGCGCAACGCACACGATCGCGCACCACACTGCACTAGACTACGAGAACGCGCCTCGAAAAGCAACTGGCGGGTATGTCGGCCATGGCGTGAATCGGTGGGTCTCGATCAGCGGTCGAACCGTCCAATGTCGTACTGATGCATCGTGTCTATGAACCAAGTCTCCCGCGCACCGAAGTCACCTCGATCACCGGCACCGACGGTGGAGTTCTCGACGTGCCCGCGACGCGCTATACACCTTCCCCGCCGGCCATCAGGACAAGAACCCAGTCATTGCCGTCGGCAACACCCCCAGGCGGATCAAACACCTGAATCGGAGCACCGGGACCACTGGGTATGTTTTCCCCAAAGGCCTTCTTCTCGGCGGACTCACTGTCACCAAGGCGCCACTGGCCATTGCGCGGATTGAACCAGAAGGCCTTCGTGGGCATGGACGAAAGTCGGTCCATCTTCACGCGAATGTCGCGTCCATTTGCGCTGTAGACCATCGCGTAGTCGCCCTTCGCACCCCGCGTGGCTTGAATACAACTTGATCGTACGCCTTCGCCGACATCCATGGCGCCCGTGTCACCGTCGAGAAGCGTCTGGTCTGGAATTCGATCGAGAAATTGCTCCTGGGTCACGGAAGTCATCAGCGTATGCAGGTGCCGCATATCCATGGCGCCGGGCTCGTCCAGGGCCACTTCGAAATCCGTGGCCTTTCCCGTGGTGACGGGCTCGTCGAGGGACAGAACGCCGCCCCCGCAATGATAGATATTCATGCTCCCATACGTAATGCCAAATCCGCCGGCAAAGACCGTTTGATACGACTGGAAACGGATTTGCCAATCCTTATAGACGTTCTCACCACGGCTGCGAAATTCGTAACCGCCTTCGAAGAGCCACGTCGGCTTCGGGGGGGACTTGCTGAAATCCAATTCCGTCGCGGCTATCTGGTCAATCGGCTGGTCCTGCATCGAATTGAAGTCCAGCCACGCATCCTCGTGAAACCACGCGGACGAATTCGGGTGCCACTTCCTCGGGTGAAAGCTCATCAGCGTTGTGCTGTAGTCCGCTTGGGAGTCCTGCTGTTCGACGCCATTTACCCCATCGGCGACCCCTTCGGCCATGGCGCGAAAGACTTCCCGATAGTCTCGATCACCATACACGGCGCTCCGATCGCCCCCCATCATCCAGATGACGTTTTTCTTCTTGCCGAAGCGTTGCCCAATCCAGTTGCCGTATTCATAGGCGCTCCCGGCATCGAATAGAATCTCCGCGGAGGGCTCGCCCTTGACGTAGCTGCCAGCCACATAGCCCCCCCATGCGGGCAGCATCGTCACATACATCCCGTGTGATTGTGCGGTGTCGACGATATACTCCAAGTGGTCCCAGTAGTCGTATTCGTCGGGATTCTCGGGATTCGCACCGGGTGTTGTAACGGGAAGTTGGGGCCGCCACGCCTCGTTGTCCACCTGAAAGGGGTAATCTCCATGGGCATTGGCATAGATCTTCATGCCATCGTAAGAGGGAAAGGCGACCAGCGCGACGGTGTTGAATTTCTGCGCCTTGCGATGGGCCATATAGCGATCCACCTCCTCGCGAGTCAGCCGCCACGCAATGGCCCAGGCGGTATCGGCAATGGGGAAGAACGCTGACCCATCCCCGTGCACCAGGAAACGGCCATTGTCGCTTACGCGCAGATCAATCTTGTCCTCTGCCCACAGCGTTGTCGCCACCGCTACCATGGCGACACAAATCAATACGCTGGGTGCAATTCCATATTTTCGATTCAAAAGGATACTCCGATCTCGTTCCGCCGCTATCGAACACCCCAGAAAGAGCGGTCGACATTACGCACTCCGGTGTGAGGGTACAGGTACTGTGAGACCCAACGCTGTCGAAAAGTACCACGCCGTGGAACGTGAAGCGCTTGCAACGCCACGGAGCAGCGTTCGGGGCCTTTCAACAGGAAGAATGGGCCTCGCGCGTCGAACGGCGACAGTCTCGCGAGAATGCAGCCCCCTATTTCCGCAACGCCGCGTTCATCTCCACAATCATCGCCGCGATGGCGCGCCGCTTCTTCTCCAGCACCTCGGGGTCCCGCGTGAACTCCACGAGACTCGGGATCACGTCCTTGAGATTGTACACCTCGGCCGCGCGCTGAAGCAGCGCTTCGTGTCCCGGCTGCGCAAGCAACTTGCGACGACGGTCGTTGAACACCGCGAGATAGTCATAGTCATCGATCCCGTCGCGAATATTTTCCCAGCGGATCGAATTAATCGGGCCGTTCTTATCGGTGTAGACCAGGAAGCCGTCGCCGTTCACGGGCGTCACATCTACCAACTCCTTCCACGGGTCGCCCCCGCCTCGGTGGTCGTTGATGCTGCGATAGTGCATGCCCCGAACGCCGAGGGCCCAGGCCTGCCAGAAGAGAATACGGTGATCGATGGAATCGAAATCGACAAAGAAATTACCGTAGGGCCGGGGCGGAGTCTGGTCCACGTACCACCATACTTCGCCGCCCGCGCCGATGCGCTCAAGCACGCGGGCATTGTTCACTGTGTCGAAGACCGGCGCATGCACGGCCCAGCGCTCCAGGCCATCCGGGAGAAAGGGCTCGAGTCCGTACGTGGTAATCATGACCGGGATGTCGGGCGCGGCCTCTTTCCAGGCTTGGATGCCTTCCATCACCCGAGGCCAGGCGGGCCGGGGCGGTTCGTTGGCCAGTTGGACAAAGGCCCGATCCTGAAGGCCATTCTCCACCACAAACGCATTGGCCAGGGCGAGTTGATCGACGTGATTCAGGAGTGTCTGGGGAACGCTGATCGTGGAAACGCCCGCCGGATCGGCCTTGGCCAGACGCGCCTTGTAGGCCAACAGCGCCTTGCCGTAGTCGGGCTGTTCCGATGGAAAAGGAATAGCCGATCGAAGCGTAACGCGGTGCTTCGCGGCGTTCTCAAAAAAGAGCCCCTCCAGTTGCACCTGAGACAGCTTGCCGCCGTAGTTCTTGTGATCGCCATAGGCCTGATCGGAATCGAAGGCGAAATCGGTCTTGAGCATCGGGCGCGACGGAAGCTTGAAGCCGAAGACCTCCACCTCCACAAACAATTCCACCGGCGAGAGCCCGTCACCCTCTATCTCCATCAAACCCGTGTACGTCCCGGGCGCGGTATTCTCGTCCACGCTCAGGGTGAACCACAGAGGCGTGGTGATGCCACCGCGCGCATCAAAGGGCTTGTACGGCACCAAAGCATCCGGCCAGTACCCCGTGGGTCCTTCAAAGTGGCTGGGTACGGCGATGTGCTGATACTGCTGGGTGAAAATCTTGACGGCGCCTGCCGCTATCCGGGCGTCCGAGTCACTGGATACGAGATCCTGAAGGGAAACGTTCAAACCCTTCACACTCGTCTTCTCTTTCGGACGGATTGCGATCTGGAAGCTCTCCGACTCCCCCTGCGCCAGGGCCACGCGGATCACCGGATCCACCGGACCGTCGGGCTTCGCCACGTCCTGCGGAAGAATCTTACGCAGCGACGGCTCCGCCCAAATGGCCACTGGACCTTTCACCGCGAGCGTCCGGGCCATGCTCCGCGGCTGCTGGTCCAGCGCATGGGGCGCGTCGGTCCAGGCGCGGAAGGGCGTCGCGGAAGCGTTGCCCACATCAAAGCGCGTGTCGATTCCGCCATGGGGCGAACCGGTTTCCTGCCCAAGCTTGAGCGCCTTTCCCTTTTGGAAGATCTGGGCGAGCACTTCGTAGGCGCCGTTGGCGGGCGCTTTCCACTCATAGCTGCAACGCGCGAGCTGGCTGGGCGCCAGGTCGAACTGCTTGCGCGGCAAGGTCCACACTTCCCCATCCGTCGCCTTGATGCGCGTATCGACCTGGAGGCCCGGCATCGGCTTGATCGCCGACACGAGCATCGTCAACTTTCCGTTGATGTAGTCAATCTGCATGGCGAACTCTTCCGTGGCGAAGTCCACATGCTTGAGGCCGCGCACCATGTTCAATCGGTATTGCGTTGTCCACGATTCGCCCGGCCCGAGCAGAAAGGGCACAAAGGCCGTCTGCACGCTCATCGCTTTCGGGTACTCGCCGTCTTCGTCTTTCACATAGGGCTGAACGAGAAAGGAATGGGTGTGGTTTGCGTTGAAGACCACGTAGAGGGTCTCGTCCTCCACCGGATCGGTCATGGCGAACCAGTTGCGCGAGGCCGGGAGATAGGCCGTGTGCGCCGGCTGCACGATCCCGCCGCGCGAGGGAACGTCGAAGCGATCCAACTCGCTCACCGTGCCGCCCGGCGTAACGTCGTTCCGCACCCAGGGCGCGACCCACTGACGCTCCTTGCCATTGTTCTTAACCGTCCACGTAACGCGCACCGACGCCTCGTCCGGAATCAACTCCATCTTGCGGATGGACTGAAGCCCCTGAATATTCGGGCCGTCGCAATCGTACGTGTATTGCAGAACAGGACGATCGGGTACCGAGTCCAACGCCTCCATGCGTTCGTTGAGCCGACGGTTGGGCACGTAGAAGCTGCCCACGCCGAAGCCCTCCTGTAGCAGGCCGTCGCCACCGGCCAGATTGGAGGGTGTCGCGACCAGTCCAAACGTGTGCAGCGCGCCGCCCCCGTCTGGGCTCATCCCCAGCTCGACCAGGTGGCCTTTGATCTCAATTTCATCGTCGATCACCTCCGCCGGAAGGAACTGGGGGGCAGCCAGAAGCAAAAAGCAAAATAAAACGCGCATGAACAAGCCTTTACGGGGAAATAAACGGGAGATTCGGCGAAAGGAGCATTGTAAAGCAGCCCGCAGCCCCGATGCATCTTTGTGGGAGGGGGACAGTGGCCGGTTCGCCCGTGATGCTGACAATGGAACCATGTCGCCCTTTCAATCGGTAGCCGCCCCCCCAAGCGTCTTCATGCTGCGCGATCCGGCGCCCCAGCCTGCTGCATCCGTCCTGTCCGCCCTGTCACAATCCACCCCAGGACCATAGCAATCACCCCCGCTGCGCTCAACGCCGCCCCAACCCGCAGGCTCGTCGGCGCGAAGTGGAAGGTCACGTCATGCTGTCCCGCAGGCACAACACAGCCCATGAAGTCGCCATAGACCCGCTCCAGCGGCACTTCGTCCCCATCGACGGTGACGCGCCAGCCGGGGTGATGTCGCTCCGCGAAGACCAGAAGCTGTGAGGTCGCGGTGTGCGTTGCAAAGGCGACATCGCCGGGGTCGTCACGCGCCCAGGTCAAGTTGCCCGGTTCACCGGCTTCGAGTTCGAGTGAGCGCTCCGTAATAGCGACCTTGGCTACGTCTGTTCTTCCATCCAGGAGGGCCGCGGGATCACCCGACACCGACGCACTCACGAAGCGCGCGCGGGGCAGGGCGTCTTCGCGCGCGGTCCACTGAGATGCCTGAAGCGGGCGCTTCTCCCAGCGCACCCCCGCCAGTCGCTTGGTAACATCGGCGTTCGGATCCAGCGTCCACGCGGGCGGCAGGCCCACATAGCCCATATAGTTGGCTAGGCCCACCTGCGTCAGCCGGGCAACGCGCCAGTTACCATGGGCCCGATATAGCGCGGCGTCCCGTTCATCCATGGCTTGGGGTAGTTCCTCGCGCAATACCCCCTCCAGCGATTCAAGTCGCGAAGACTGGGGCGCGTGGCTCCAGACATGGGGCAGCGCATAGACGCCCATGTCCAAGGTGGCCAGGACCATGAGCGCGGCGAGGCTCGCACTCGGCGTTCGCCTCGCAAGCAATATCCCGGCCACGGCCAGCGTTACCAGCGCAGGCCCCGCCACAAGCAGGACGGGGCTATCGGTGATGGCATCTCGAATCGATGCGGAAGCCAGACTGCACAAGGACGGGACGAACACCGCCATGCCCCAGGCCAGGGCAACCACCAGGTGCAGTGGACGTCGCGATCCAAGGGACGGGCCGCACTGAAGTCGCTGAGCGCCCAGGGCCGTCAGCAGCGCGAGCGCGAAATGAATGAGCACGATGTGACGGGCGGCGCAGCGAAAGGATCCAATGACGGGAAGTTTCGCCAACAACCCGTAGAGCCCGCCGTATTCTCCGAGCGCCAGCACCAGCGAAAGCGCCGCCAGCACGCCGCAAAACAAGGCCGGTGCCCGACGCAGCCCCAGCGTCGACCACTGGGTCAATAACCAGAGCCCCAGAAGCATGGGGGCCACACCTGCATAGAGGCCAAACTCATGAGCGGGCTCGCCGAATGCGAGATGATTATTGAACCAATAGGGACCGGACCATTGCAGCAGGTTCAGCGGATGAAGCGAAGCGCTGCGCCAGCTATCGGCGTTATCGTTCCGCAGTGCCGTCTGCAGCACATCGAAGGTGGGAACGACCTGCACGCCAGCGAGCAGAAGGCCGGTCAGCAACGCGGATGCGATATTCAGTATCCGACCCGGTGCACAACGCGGGTAAAGATTAAATGCTGAGTACAGGCCCAGCGCCAGAAGTGTGAAGAGGACATACTGTGGATAGCCCAGCAGTAGTTGAGAGGCGGACAGCAACGCAAGGGCCGCCCAGGCAAGTTGGATCCCGCGGCGGCGTTCCGATTTCAGCAGTACGTCCGCCGCCAGCAGCATCCAGGGCAGGTGCCCGATGATGGCGATGGCCTGCAAGTGCATGAAATGGATCAGCGTGAAGCCGGAGAAGGCGAAACAGTTCGCGCCGAAGAGGGCGGCGAACCACGGGAGCGACCAGCGGCGCAGCAAAGCAACCATGCCGGCGTACGCCACGGCATATCCGCTCACAAACTCCAGGTTGAAGGCCCAGTCCAACGGCAGGGACCGATAAATCAGCAGGTGAAAGGGGTGGAGCATACCGCCCTGGCCCTCGCCATGGATGTAGTATCCGCAGAACTGGTCGGGCCACCACCAGAAGCGCACCCCCTCTTTCAGGCAATGGCTGTAGAAGGTGCGGACCGGAAGATGGTAGGCCCCGAGATCGCTTCCGAGGTACATGTTCCCCCGCAGCAGGGGATAGAAAAGCGCAGGGGCAAAAAGCAGCCCAAGAACGCCCGCGAGCGCCGCAAGCCAGCGCGCCGACGCCTCCTTTCTTCCCTCATTCCCGTTTCCCGTCATGGCGTGATTATAGGGAACGAACGCCGAGCACGCAATGGTACGCGCGGGTTGACGTAGCCTCACGCCTGTCTGCTACCATCCCTTGAACACACCGTGGCCGGGGCCAGGTGCTCAGGAGAGAGCCGTATTCCCGCCGCACCTAAAGGCAACGAAACAACACGATGGACCGCGGTCGCGTGTACGGGAACTTTTATATGGCAGACATGGCGCGTGTTTGGCCCATCCTGTGCCAGTTTGGCATCGGGGGCGTACTGGGGATGATAGGCCTCTGGGCGGGCCTGTCCAGCGGCTACCTCGATCTCAAGCTTCGCGACCACCGCAAGCTCCTGGGCGTCCTCCTCGGCGGCTATGCCCTCCTGCTCCTCTTCTCCTGCGCCTTCACTTTTTGGCTGCCCTTTGTCGGCGGGGAGGCCACGCCATGATCGGAACGCCCCTGGATGTCGCGGTCCTGCTCGCCTACTTCGTTGCCGTGGTGGGCTTTGGGGTCTTCTTCGGCAAGTACAGCACCACCACGAAAGATTTCTACCTGGGCGGCCAGCGCTTCGCCTGGTGGGTCATCGCCTTTTCAGCCACCGCAACAACGGTCGGCAGCTACAGCTTCGTGAAGTACAGCGAGGCCGGTTTCAGCTACGGCATCAGCAGCAGCCAGTCCTATCTGAATGACTGGTTCTGGATGCCAATTCTTCTGCTGATATGGCTGCCCATCATCTATTATCAGCGGGTCTATTCGGTCCCGGAATACTTCGAGCGGCGCTTCGGACGCATCCCCCGGGCCGTAGCCACGACCATCATTCTCATTTACCTCGTGGGCTATGTGGGAATCAATCTCCTCACATTAGGTGTCGCACTCCAGACCATGGTAGGTTGGAACATCCTCGCCGGGGCCGCCCTGGCGTGTGTTGCCGTAACCTTCTATGTCTTCGCCGGGGGACAGACCTCGGTCATCATGACCGACCTCGTCCAGGGTATCACTCTCCTGATCGTCGGCGTGGGCATCTTCCTCGCCGGCGTGGCCCATGTGGGCGGCTTCGTGGATTTCTGGGCCCTCCTCCCCGAGTCACACCGCTACATCTTCTCCGAATTCAACAAGCCCGACAAGTTCAGCTTCATCGGAATCTACGGTCAGGATGGTCTCGCAAACTCCGGTGCCTTCGTGCTCATGAATCAGGGCATCATCATGCGCTTTCTGGCCATGCGCAGCGTGAAGGACGGCCAGAAAATGGCCGTCTGCTGGATCCTCATCCTCTCACCCCTTGCCGCCATCACCGTGAGCGGTGGTGGATGGGTCGCCCGCGCGCTGGTGGAGAACGGCGAACTCGAAGCGAAAGCGAACGACGCCTTCATCCTCGCCTCCCACTTTCTCTGCGGGCCCGGCGTCTTCGGCTTCGTCCTCGCCGCGCTCATGGCGGCCCTCATGAGCACCGCCGACACGCTGATCAACGCGTCCAGCGCCGTGTTTGTAAATGACATCTACAAGCCCTACATCCGCAAAACCGCACCCGACCGGCACTACCTCCACGTGGCCCGGATTTCCAGCCTCTCCGTGGCGGCCATCGGTCTCGCCCTGGTGCCCGTGTTCCAGGGCGACACGGTCTATCAGGCCCACGCGAAGTTCACCGCCGCCATCACGCCCCCCATCGTCATGGCGATCCTCCTGGGCATCCTCTGGAAGCGCTACAATGCCCCCGCCGCTCTCGCCACCTTGATCGGGGGAAGCCTTCTGGTATTTCTGTCCAGCATTGCTCCGTTTGATGACCTTTTGCTCAAACACGTATCTTTCGGCATGGGCCCCGACAGTTACGGATTCACTCGGGCTATCTTCGGCCTGGCCGCGAGTGGACTCCTCGGCGTCGTGGTCGCTTTCGCAACACGTCCCCAACCCATCGAAGCTATCGCTGGACTCGTCAGCGGCACTCAGCTCTACGCGATGGAGCAGTTCAAGGGCAGCAAGATCAACCGCCGCGAGGGCAAGCTCGTCTACCTCACTGTCGAGTCCGATCCCGCCCTCGAAGGACAGGAGGTGGTCCAGCTTTCCAGCGAGCACCTCAACACCCTCGCCGCCGATCCAAGCGACTTGCTTTACGTCTGCGACCAGCGCTGGTGGCTTGGCGGACTCCACAGCATTCACCTGAAAGCTGGGGAACCCGGCGGTGGCGCCACGGCCCGCATGGCCCCCGAATTCATGGCCTCCGCCCACCTCAAGGACGGGGACCGGGTCTATGTGGAGAAGCTGTTCTAAGTTTCGAGTGTATTTACCAAACCGAGCGATCACCCCCCTCCCCCCGCCCCGCAAGCGGGGGGAACCTTAACTTTCAGGGTGAACCTCTTGGTCCCCCCCGCTTGCGGGGGGGTAGGGGGGGGAGCCCGCTTGCGGCAGGGTAGGGGGTATCCCGCATCAAGTTTCTTCCTCCAGGGGTGAAGCAAAGCCCCCGATAATGACCATAGCCCTTGCCACCTACCGTAACTGCCGTCCCCAAAAACTGCAACGCGCGATCCTTATTAATAGAGGTGGTCGACAATGAATCTCCGATCAGCGATTCACTCCTCTACCGCATCCCACCAACGATCCGGGACCTGCGCTGCGCGGACTCCACGGGGAGCTAAACCGGTTACCCTCCCCAGAAACCGCCGGACAACCCGGACACGGTGGATATGCCTGAAGGAAACACCAACCACCTCAGTAAGTCCGGCGCCGGACAATCCTCCAACGCCCAAGCTGTACCCCCACAATCCGTTCCAGAAAAAACGCAACAAAATTCCGCATAAACCTTGTCCATCCCCCTTTCCGTGAAATTCCGTGCACTTCCGTGGTCAATTTGAATGTTACAAATTGCGCCCCCTGCCAACCTCTGCTACAATAGCGGCATGAAGCACTTCGTCCACATGGCACTCATTCTCGCGCTCGCGGCCCACGGCTGGGCGGCGGGAGCGGTTTCTTTTGCGTGCCGCATGTCGGGAGAAGTCTCCAGTGTATGTTGCTGCGCCAGTGAAACGCAGCCCGCCTGCGATGTCATGGACGCTTCCCGGTCCTGCTGCGACGTGGCATTCCACCACACCGCAGCCAGCCCCGCCGCTTCCCGTCCCACAAATCCAGCGCCGGAAGACAACCATCACCCAGCCTGGACCGCGGCGGCTTCCTTCGCCCTCCATTCGCTCCCACGAATGCCCGAAGGCTTTAACAGTGCCGCCCTCCATCAGGATGCGACCGCGCCCCCGCCGTTGATCCTGCTCATTCAGTCTATCCGCTGCTGATCCTCGGTCTCCGCATGTCTCCATCAGGTGTACTATACCTGTGCGTGTCACATGCGGTCGATGCCCGTTCCCGAGAGGATCCCGCGCCCATCTGATGAGCGTATCAGGGCTCCTCCCCCGATCACCCCCTTTCGATCTGGAGCCTCGATCATGAATTCAATCAAAAGCCGCAGCGGCCTGCCCCCTGCCGGTCGCCGTTCCGGCGGTATTACCCTCATTCTGCTGGCCGTCGCATTGCTGGTGGGCGTCGCCCTCGGCACGCGCTGGGGCCAGCCCATCGCCCACCACCTGGGGCTTCATCAGGAAGCCGCACCGGCCGCCGCGTCGGTATCCAGCGCACAGCTATGGACCTGCAGCATGCACCCCCAGGTGATCCAGAAAGAGCCCGGCGTCTGCCCCATCTGCCACATGGCCCTGGAGCCCCTCAAGCAGGGCGCGGGCGCGACCCACACCAGCGGTGCGGTCCAGATCGACCCTGCCGTCGTGCAGAACATGGGCGTGCGCACCGCAAAAGTGCAGGTGGGTCCCCTCTACCGCGAGATTCGCGCGGCGGGTTTCCTCAAAGAGGCCGAGCCGAATGTCCACGAGGTCAGTCTGCGCGTTTCCGGCTGGATCGAAGAGCTCCACGCCGACACCGAAGGCATGTATATCCAGCCGGGCGATCCACTTTTTGAGTTGTACAGCCCGGAGATCCACCAGGCCATCAGTGAGCTAATCTCGCTGAAAAACCGCGAAGGCCACGGCCAGGCCCTGGCCAACACCAGCGCAAAACGACTCGAACTGTGGGGCCTGACACCGAAACAAATCGCGGACTATGCCTCCAGGGGTGAAGCCCCGCGCACGGTGACCATCCTCAGCACGGCGGAAGGTCACGTGTTGGAAAAAGAAGTCTCCGAGGGCTCGGGCGTGGAAGCGGGCATGACCCTCTTCAAGATCGTTGACCATGACCTTCTCTGGATGGATATTGCTCTCTTCGAAATGGATCTGCCCTTCATCGCCCTCGGTCAGACCGTGAACGCCACGGTCGAAGCCGCACCCGGCGAACCAGTCACTGGCGTGATCGATTTCATCTATCCCCACGTGGATATGGAGACCCGCACCACCTCGGCGCGTGTTGCAATCCACAACCCCGGCATGCGGCTCCGCCCCGGTATGTACGCCACGGCGAGTCTGGATGTGGTTCTCGGGGACGACACGCTGCTGGCCCCGCGCGAAGCGATCATGAACACGGGCGCGCGCCAGATCGCCTTTACCGATGAAGGCGAAGGCCACTTCCAGCTCAAGGAACTGCAACTCGGCCATCAGGGCAGTGACGGCTACGTGCAGATACTCGCGGGCCTGAGCAAGGGCGATACGGTCGTCACCAGTGGCCAGTTCCTGCTGGATTCCGAGAGTCGCCTCCGCGAAGCGGTGCAGAAATTCCTGACCAACGAAAACGCCGATCCGATAGCGGATGATCGCGCAGCCCCGCCCTTGGAAGACCAAGCCCCTCGTGCCACAGAAACGTCGCCCGAGACGGATGCGCTCTACACCGAGTATCTCAAGCTCAGCGCCACGCTCGGTGGCGCTCCGGGAGAAGACACGCCCCTCGATATGAAGCCCCTCATCGCGGCAGCGGAAGCCCTCGCGGCCAACGAGGCCCATCCCGCGAAAGAAGCAACCGCGACATTGCGCGACGCCGCGAAGGCGATGCTGGATCTGCCCCTGGAGTCGCAGCGCGAAAAGTTCGGTCCCCTGAGCGATGCCATGATCGCGATTGCGGGCCAGTTCGCGCCTTCGAATGGGGTCACGCCCAACCTCTTTATCGTCCACTGCCCCATGGCTCCCGGCTCGTGGATTCAGCCCGGCGAGGAAGTGGCCAACCCCTATTATCGCGATGAAATGAAACAATGCGGCACCGTCGAACGCGCCGTCCCGGCCATGGCGGAGGCCGCGCCATGATCGCCCATATCATCCGCATTTCCATGGAAAACCGGCTCCTTGTGGCGATTATGACGGCAGCATTGGTCGCCGCGAGCATCTGGAGTGTCTTCAATCTAAGTCTGGACGCGATTCCCGATCTCTCCGATGTGCAGGTAATCGTAACAACGGAGTTCCCCGGACAGAATCCCCAGGTGGTGGACGACCAGGTCACCTATCCCCTCGCGAGCGCCATGCTCTCCGTGCCCGGCTCGACCGCGGTCCGTGGCTTCAGCATGTTCGAGCAGTCCTTCGTCTATGTGCTCTTCGAAGACGGCACCGACATCTACTGGGCACGCAGCCGCGTGCTGGAGTATCTGAACTTCGCGCGGGATCGCCTGCCGGAAGGCGTGGAGCCCAAGCTCGGCCCCGACGCCACGGGCGTGGGTTGGGTCTACCAGTATGTCCTTTTCCCGGGCTATTATTCGCCCGATCACCCGGCAGGCCTCTGGCACGATAAGGAACAAAATACTTGGTACGCAGACCCCGAGAAGGCGCCCGCAGACCGAAAAAAACTCCTGGAACGCGTCCGCGCCTTTGAGGAGCCTGGAAAATGCCCGGTAACCGGTAAGGATCTCCTGCCCGCCAATCAGGACCTCGCGCAGCTCCGCAGCCTCCAGGACTGGTATCTCCGCTACCCATTGACGGCGGTGGACGGCGTCTCCGAAGTCGCGCCCATCGGTGGCTACGTGCGCCAGTACCAGATCATACTGGATCCACAGAAACTCCAGGCCTACAACATCCCCCTGGGCGACATCAGCGAAGCCATCGAGAAATCGAACAACGACGTGGGCGGATCCGTGGTCGAGCTGAGTGAAAACGAGTACATGGTGCGAAGCCGTGGCTACCTGAAAGGTCTCGACGATCTCGCCAAAGTGCCCGTAGGCCTGGGTGAGGGCGGTGTGCCCGTGCTCCTGGGCGATGTGGCCACGCTACAGGTAGGTGGTGAAGCCCGGCGCGGCGTGGGCGAGTTCAATGGCATCGGTGAGGCCGCCGGCGCGGTCATCGTGGCTCGCTTTGGTGAGAACGCCTACCAGGTGATCAAGGACGTGAAACAGCGCCTCTTCGAGTTGGAAGACGGCCTCCCGCCGGGCGTCAAGGTCATCCCTACCTATGATCGTTCGTCCCTGATCAATCGCGCGGTGAGCACCCTGCAGCATACGCTGATCGAGGAAATCGTGGTCGTCGGGCTCGTTTGTATTCTCTTCCTGCTGCATGCCCGGAGCGAGCTGGTGGCCGTGTTTGTCGTGCCGTCCAGCGTACTCGTCGCTCTGTTGCTGATGCATCTCTTCGGCATCAACGCGAATATCATGTCCCTCGGCGGCATCGCCATCGCCATCGGCGTGGTGGTGGACTCCGCCGTGGTCATGGTGGAGAACGGCCACAAGCATCTGGACCGGGAGGAGGACGCGGTCAAACGCGGCGAGGCGCCCCGACCGCGCTTCGACATCATCCTCGAAGCCGCGCAGGAGGTGGGGCCGCAGCTTTTCTTTTCCCTCCTCATCATCACGGTGAGTTTTATCCCCGTGTTTGCCCTCGGCGGCGAAGCGGGAAGACTCTTCCACCCCCTGGCCTTCACCAAGACCGCCGCCATGGCCGCCGCGTCCATCCTGAGCATCACCATCATTCCTGTGCTCATGTACTACTTCATCTCCGCGCGCGTTCTGCCCAAGGAATGGGGCTGGCGCCGCAACCTGGCCATTACCCTCGCGGCCATGATCGTGCCCGGCGCAATACTGTGGCTCGCCGCAGGCTACTCCGAAGAATTCGCTCCCTGGCGTCTCCACATCGCTGCGGGTTGGGCCGTACTCGCCGGGATGCTGCTGGTTCCCCAGCGCATCATCCACGAGCAGCACAGCCCCA
>JBHEKR010000531.1:0-2615 GCA_041859365.1 Candidatus Hydrogenedentales bacterium | reverse complement strand
CTGATAAGCTGCGCGGTAACATGGACGCCTCCGAATACAAACATGTGGCCCTGGGCTTAATCTTCCTGAAATACATCTCTGACTTACAGGACGATCTTTCTGACGCGGAAGACCCGGAGGAATACCTAGCCGAAAATGTGTTCTGGATTCCCAAAGAGGCCCGCTGGTCTCACCTTCAGGACAACGCCCGGCAAGCGACCATCGGCAAGATCACTGACGACGCCATGCTCCTTCTGGAGGCCAGCTTCCCGACTGTGGAGGAGGTTGAAGCCGAACTGGGCAAGGTCTCTAACCCGCTTGAGGAACAGGAAGGGAAAATTCTGGCCGAAACCAAAGCCATCCGCCGAAAACAGGATAAGAAACAGCAACAAACCGGCTGAATCAGGGCAGAAAGGCCGATCCAATTTCACCGTCAGCTTCAGCAACTACCGGCTCAAGGCCGTGATGTCCTGCTCGCCTGCTGCTTCTTGGCTCCGCCGGCCAGCCTCTCTAACTCGGAATGCGGCATGCTGTTCGCCGTGCCAAAAGGTACGCTCATTGTGCTCATCGTCGATTCTCCAGACTCCTCGGTGTCACTTGCTTTCCTAAAGATGAGCATTTACACAATCAAATTTACAGTCCCAAAGAAAAACATAAAATAGGTTTTGTTAGCCTGATGCCAGGCTTGCTACTCCTTTACGAAGGAATCCTTACGCCTACCCAGTCCGGGTATTTCGGGCCTGAATTGATAGAGTTAGGGGTGTCCGGTGTGACAGCGCCAATGCACGATCTAATCGTGGTGCTGCCAGGGATTCTAGGCAGCACCCTGGCAAAGGATGACCAGTTGATTTGGACGCCGTCAGCCGGCGCCGTGCTGCGGGCCATCATGACCCTGGGACAGGACATCAAGGCGATGGAACTGCCCGAAGGCATCGGCGATGAGCATCCTGGCGACGGCGTGCGGCCCGTTGGCCTGATGCCCGACTTGCATGTCTTACCGGGGCTCTGGAGCGCCAACATCGGCTACGACGCCTTGCTCCGTTGGCTCCGATCAACATTTCATCTCATCGAAGCCCCGCAGGACGATCCCGACCACTTCGCGAATCTGCTGCCGATCCCCTACGACTGGCGCTTGTCGAACCGGTACAACGGTCGCCGCCTCAAGACGATCATCGAGCCGGCTTTGGAGAAATGGCGCTCCCAGCACCCCGCAATGGCAAATGCCAAGGTCGTATTCATCTGCCACTCGATGGGCGGTCTGATCGCCCGTTGGTATATCGACAAAGAGGGCGGGGCGGAAATCACGCGCAAACTCATCACCCTGGGGACACCGCATCGCGGAGCGCTCAACGCCTTGGAACAGCTCGTCAATGGCACCTCCGTCGGGCTGGGTCCCTTTGCCCTGAAGCTCACGCAATTTGCCAGAAGCCTGCCGTCCCTGCACCAACTCTTGCCCGAGTACGCCTGCATCGAAACCCCTCAAGGGCTGGCGAAAACCACCGAGACGTCGGTGCCAGAACTCGCGGCTTCCAGAATCGACGATGCCATGCGCTTTCATGCGGAACTCGATGCGGCGCAATCGGACGGTTACGATCTCCACCCCATCGTTGGCTTCCGTCAGCCGACCAAGACCACCGCCCGTTTCGAATGTGGACGTGTCGTGCCTGTATACACAATCGAAGGTCATGATGAAGGCGGCGACGGCACAGTCCCCCGCGTGGCGGCTACCCCCGCGGGGTTGCGCCCGAACCACCCCACGATTGGCGCTGCCGCCGATCGGCACGGTGCCTTGCAAAGCAACCGCCGTGTCCTCGACGAGCTGGAGTTCATCCTCGGGGCGCGTAGCGAACCCTATCGAGTGGCTGGGCAGGGCGAACTCTCGGTGACGGTCGAGGAATTGATCCTGTGTGGGGAGCCGCTTGTGCTGAGTGCAACCCCCTTGGACGGGAGTCGAACGCGGCTGCGCGCAATGGTCATCAACGAGGCCGATCACGAAGTCACGAGCGCTCTGCTCGAACCTGCACGCCCCGTTACGATTGATCCATTGCCTCCCGGCGGCTATACGATCAAAGTCGGCGCAGTGGGCACGGCCGCAATGCGCCTAGCGTCGGTCACCTGTCCGATCCTGGTCTGGGACACACGGGAGAACCGATGACCGACGCGAAACGGCTGTATGTCGGCGTCGGCGTCGGCACCTACAGCGATCCGGCTTTTTCCAAACTGCCAAATGCGGTGGAGGACGTCCGCAAGCTGGGCTCGTATCTCCAAGAGCACCGCGACTACCGCGCCGAACCAATCCTCGATCCCACAGAGGACGCGGCCCGCTCGGCGCTCAAGCGTCACCTCGAGACCAATGCCTTACCGCCGGGGAGCGCTCTAGTGTTCCTGTGGGCCGGTCACGGCGAGACAGCGCCCGAGGCATTGCATCTGATCGCCACAGATACCAAAAAGGGGGCCGCCCCTGATCTGACGCCAAAGTTCCTGGCGAGCGTCATTGCTCGGTGCGGGGCTACCCAGGCGCTGCTGCTACTTGACACCTGCTTCTCCGGTACCGGTGTTATCGATGTGCTTCTCGGAATTGATCAGGTCTGGTGCGAGTGCGGCGATAAACTGGCATGGGTTGGTGTGCTGTCCTC
>JBHEKR010000281.1:0-9771 GCA_041859365.1 Candidatus Hydrogenedentales bacterium | reverse complement strand
AAAACAGGGGGGACAGGGTTCGGGAAAGTGCCGGTCTAAAGTGACTACATGCGGCCAGCCTTTCCGCGCATTATCGCAAGCAGGCCCAAGGCAAGTCCGGCCAGGAACAAGTCTCCAAGCCGCTTCTTCAAACCGTCCGGTCCGAAATCTGACTTTTTGCAGCCGCAGCCACAACCATCATCTTCCGCCAACCCCGCTTCAGCGGGACCGATCAAACCGTTGCCGTCTGTGTCCACCAAAGCAAATATCTCACGCGTCAGACCGGACAGCACTGCTGCCGCCTCGTCATAACTCACCTGACCGTCATCATTGGTGTCCACGACATCAAAGGTTGCAAGCAACAACTCACGCAAAGCTGTTTCCGTCGGCGGGATGATTGCCTCGCCTTCGCCCTCGCCTTCGCCCTCGCCTTCGCCCTCACCTTCAACCTCGCCTTCACCCTCACCTTCACCCTCGCCTTCACCCTCACCTTCACCCTCGCCCTCACCCTCACCCTCACCCTCACCCTCACCCTCGCCCTCACCTTCGCCCTCACCTTCGCCCTCACCTTCGCCCTCACCTTCGCCCTCGCCCTCGCCCGCTATGGCGGGGGCGGCAAGCACGAAGGTGCCAGGAACGGAACTGCGAAAAGTCAACTGGTGTTGCGCTCGGTCGAGATCGATTTCGGACAGCTCGTCCTGGGAATAGGTTCCGTCGCCGCGATAGAGAAAGGGCTCCAGTTCGTGCTCGTCCAGGCCGATGACATCGTCGTCGCTATAGGTTATGGTGATCTCGGCGTCTTCAATCTGGGCGATGCGGAAATCGCTCTCTGATGCGAAGAAAGTCACCACACGGGCACTCCGCGTCCGACCTGGAATTTCGCCGCCGGGGTCCGCAGAAAGGGCAATATCCACGGCACAGTTAAAATGGCGGCTTCCGTTGCGGAGTCCATTGGAGTAAAGGGCAATCGCGTTTCCGGACGTGTCCTCGGCGGTGCCCAGCCACGCTCCAGCTTCGTTGTCGCCTTCTTCGCGTGGAAACTCCAAAGGGAGCACGGTGCTCTCGGGGCGCGCCGGGTCCGTCAGCGCCACGCGAACCTCGTAGTCATCCAGGATTCCGTCGCCGTCGCTGTCCACCTCCTGCGCCACATCGGCCACAGCATCAATCTCCGGCGTCATCAGGCCGAGCGGGCCATTCAGAAAACTTACGAAGGATGAAATGCGGATGAAATGAAACTGGGTCAAACCCGCGGGTTGTCCGGCGGCGTCCACGGCCCAGGTCATGTCGATAGCGTCCCCGCCGCCGCTCCGCTCGGTCAGCCCGACCTTCATCGGGTCATCGGGGCGCACATAGTTGTCCAGGTATTCCTGCTGCGTGGGGGAGAGGTCGAGGTAGCCCCAATCGTGTTCCGAGCCATCCGTTTCCGGATTAACCACAAAGCCCGAAAGCGCGGGCGTTGGGTTGGCTATTCCGGTCGGCAGCATCGAGGCGCTGATGCCGCGGCTGCCGGGAATTACATACCAGGGGTCGTCCGCCTCCCCGTTGCCATTGATGTCCTCACTGATCTCGATCAGTCCCGGCTCGGAAAACTTCCGCAGCGGATCGCCTCCCACCCAGTGGCCGTTGCCATACACGATAAAATCGAGACCCATGGGGTTCCCTGGATCATCGGTTACCGGCGTGTCGAAGGCCAGCGTGATATAACTGCCGGGCGCGTCGCCGGGCGTGCCGATCGAATGGAGGCTGCCGTTGTTCGCAGCGAAGGTACCGCCGCCCACCGGGACCCCAAGGGCCTTCTCCGGCGTGTTGAAGCCCGCATTCGGATTGATAGCGTTGACCGAGAGCACCGCGTCGGCCCAGGGATCTTCCGCCCAGGAAAAGGGGGATACACTGAACACCATCAGTGGAGCAAGGAAAAGAAGGACGAGCTTGCGACGGCATATACGGCGCAAATTCGCCATCTCGGATGAACGAGGCAGCATGAAAACCCTTCGGTTCGACGCAACGGTTACGGTGCGCCAAAACGGGACGAAGGGGGGTGGAAAAAGCGGCACGCCGCCAATCGCCCATCCCTCGGGGCCCCGGATGTATGGCACACCCAGTGTTAAACGCGATTGGCAGGTCTTCGGACTTTCAGGCGCTTC
Source organism: Candidatus Hydrogenedentales bacterium (assembly GCA_041859365.1). GTDB lineage: Bacteria > Hydrogenedentota > Hydrogenedentia > Hydrogenedentales > JAEUWI01 > JAEUWI01. The sequence goes on along the minus strand of JBHEKR010000281.1, from coordinate 7,648 downwards.
CCGATTGGGGGGCCTACTCCGCGCGGCTTCCCAGCCCTGTGTTGCCAGGGCCAGTGCCTTTGATTAAGACTCCAGAGAGTCCGTTGCGCGTTTCGTTCCTGATTACCGCTGCGGGGCAGTTCCGGATTCACACCGGATTCCCTCTTAGCGTGCCGGAATCCCAAGATCCCGGCGCGAACCAACGTCCCTAGAATACGGGAAGAGGACTCGGGCTGTCAATATCAGTTGATCAGTTGATCAGTTGACAGTTGACAGTTGACAGCGGCCGTTGACTATCTCAGTCCCCAGGAATCTCCAGTCAATTCTCCGTCCCCATACGACCCATACGACCCATACGACCCATACGACCCATACGACCCATACGACCCATACGACCCATACGACCCATACGACCCATCCAAACAGCCTCGCTCTCTTCATTTTCAACTGTCCATTGTCCATTGTGTTCGTCCACTGTCCACGGTCAATTGCCCCATTCGTCGATCAATTGCCTCTGGACACAACGTTATCGCCGTGGTAGGCTGATCGAGGTTGCTGGCCAGTGAACGCTTCGAAAGGAAAGGTTTACCCATGTCCAAGGTATGTCTCATGGTTTCCACGGAGAAGGGGTTATTTCTCCTCCATTCAGATGCTTCCCGCGCGCACTGGGAGGTCCTTCCACCGGCCCTCAAGGGTTGGAAGGTCAACTATTGCACCATCGATCCACGGACTGGGCTCATGTACGCGGCCGTCGGCCACTATGTCTATGGGCCCACCATCCAGATTTCCCGTGATCGGGGCAGGACCTGGGAGCAGCAGGAGCACGGCCCCGCCTTCGGAAAGGAAAGCACCTCGAAACTCAAGAATATCTGGACCATCGTGCCCGGACTCGACAGCGAGCCAGGCACGCTCTACGCCGGTACCGACGACGCCGGTCTCTTCGCTTCACGCGACGGTGGCGCGCATTGGGAAGAGCTCACGGCTATCTCCGAACACCCCACCCGCGCCGAGTGGATGGGTGGAGCGGGGGGGATGTGTCTCCACAGTATCCTTCTCGACAAAGATCGGCCCGGCCGAATCCTCGTCGGCATTTCCGCCGTAGGGGTGCTGCGATCCGACGATGGCGGCGCGTCCTTCTTGCCCCGCAATGAAGGCATGCCCATCATCATCGAAGGAGAGAACCACAAGTGCGTTGGCTCCTGCGTTCACGCTCTCGTGCAGGACCCTGCGGACCCCAACCGCATCTATCAGCAGAACCACCAGGGCGTCCTGCGCACCGCCGACTGCGGCGATCACTGGGAACGTATCGAAAACGGCCTTCCCAGCGTCTTCGGCTTCCCCATGTGCATCGACCCCCACGACGCCGGCACGCTCTATATCATCCCCCAGGAAGCCGACGAATACCGCATCTTCAAAGATGGGTTGCCCATCGTCTATCGCACCCGGGACCGGGGTGACCACTGGGAGCCCCTCAGAAAGGGCCTGCCGGAAAACTGCTACAGCGGCGTCCTCCGCCATGCCATGGCTACTGATACGTGCGAATCTCCCGGACTTTACTTCGGCACCTCCGGTGGCCAGATTTTCTACAGTCTGGACCGGGCCGAAAGCTGGCGCGCCATCCCGTGCAGCCTGCCAAGAATCAGCGCGGTGCGCGTCGCCGTGCTGGAAGGGGATTGCTGACATGGCCGGTGTACAGGTCGAAATCACCCTTCCGGGCATTCTGGCATCGTGTACGGGCGGACAGAAGTGCGTAACCGTGGAGGCGGACACCATCGCTGGCGGATTTGACGCGCTCCTGACGGAATACCCGTTGCTGAAGGTGCATTTGTTCAAGGACGACGGCACGCTACGGGAGCACGTGATGTTCCTCTACAACGGCCAAAGTACGAACTGGCTGAGGAGCACGGATATTCCGCTGAAATCCGGCGATACGCTTACCGTGTTGCAGCTTGTCTCGGGCGGGTAGCACTTGCTCCGCCGCCGCTGAACCTGCGCGTTCCTGTCAACGCGTCCACCCGCCGGGTGGAAGTGAAAGATTGCGCCGGATGGTTTGATTTGTGTGATAATGCGCGGCCCCGGCCGGGATGCCGGGGAATAGTGGACTGTTCAAGGTACTCGCGCAGCCTCCCATGCGGCGGCGCACAATCAGGGAGGGAATGGCATTGGAATCGGTCACACAAGTTACCTGGCTGGACTTTGTAGTACTTGCGGCCTATTTCGTGATGACCATGGGGGTGGGTTTCTACTTTTACCTTACAGGAAAGAGCACCGACACGGAAGGTTTCACCGTGGGCGGGCGGGCGCTGTCGGGCATCGTGGTGGGCCTGTCCATCCTCGGTACCTTCGTAAGCAGCATCAGCTTCCTCGCATTGCCAGGCAGTGCCTATATGGAAAACTGGAACGGATTCGTATTCAGTCTGTCTCTGCCGGTCGCCACGGTAATTGCCGTCAAATTTTTCGTGCCGTTCTATCGCAGAAACAATGAAATCTCCGCCTACCACCACCTCGAAGTTCGCTTCGGACCCTGGGCGCGGCTCTACACCGGCATGTGTTTCCTCTTGATGCAGATCGTGCGCATGGGTGCCGTAACTTTTCTCATGGCGCTCCCCATGCAGGCCCTCCTTGGCTGGGATATGAAAGTCATTATTCTGTTTACCGGTGTTTCGGTGGTGCTTTACAGCATGGTGGGAGGCATCGTGGCCGTGATCTGGACCGACGCAATCCAGGCCCTGATTCTCGTCGCGGGCGCGGTGGTTTGCGCCATCGTGCTGGTCCTCCGCTTGCCGGAAGGACCCTCGCAGATGTTCTCCATCGCCAGCGAGCACAACAAGTTCAGCCTCGGCGGCTTTGGGCCCTCCCTCGCCGACAAAACCTTCTGGGTCGTGCTGATTTACGGCGTATTTATTAATCTGAACAATTTCGGCATCGACCAGGGCTATGCCCAGCGCTATGTGGCCGCCCGATCCGACGCGGATGCCGCCAAGAGCCTCTGGCTGGGCGGTCTGCTCTATGTGCCGCTGTCCGTGGTCTTCTTCTTCATCGGCACCGCCCTCTTCGCCTTCTACCAGGTCTACCCGGAACGGCTCCCCGCGGATCTGGTGGGGGATCGCGTGTTCCCCTATTTCATTGTGAATGAATTGCCTACGGGCATCACCGGACTCCTCATCGCCGCGATTTTTGCCGCGGCCATGAGCACCATTTCGACCAACATCAACTCCGGCTCAACCATCTTTATGACCGACGTGTACAAGCGCTACCTCCGCCCCAACGCCACGGATAAGCAGATGATGCGTGCGCTTTACGGCAGCACCCTCGCGATTGGGGCCACTGGCATCGGTATCGCCCTTCTGTTGATTCAGGCTCAGGGCATTCTGGACGCCTGGTGGAAATTGCAAGGTATTTTCGCGGGCGGCATGCTGGGCCTCTTCCTCCTCGGCATGGTCTCGCGACGCGCGGGCAACGTGGCGGCTGCGATCGGGGTGATCGTGGGTGTGCTGCTCATCGCCTGGATGACCCTTTCCCCCCTGGCCGAGGCCCTGCCGACCGCGCTGAAGAATCCATTGCACAGCTATATGACCGTCGTCATCGGGACGAGTGCCATCGTGATCGTCGGCATGCTGGTCGCTCAGATCGCACCGCGACCAAAAGCCGACGACGCCTCGTAACACCAAAGACCGTCGGCGCTGCTCTTTCGCGATTGCGTCGCGAGGCATGGCCGGATCCAAGACCCATTTCAACAAAGCGCCAGCGGACCCCGAGTCCGCTGGCGCTTCTTACTTCCAGGAAAGCATGCCACTTTGTCGCTGTGAGCCGTTGTCAGCTACGCAATAATAGGTCGGATCAAATTCCCGTGTACATCCGTCAACCGAAAATCACGCCCGCCGCTGCGATAGGTCAGCCGCTCGTGATCCAGGCCGAGCAGGTGCAGCACCGTCGCCCAGAGGTCGTAGACCGTGCAGGGATTCTCCACCACGTGATAGCCGTAGTCGTCCGTCGCGCCGTGGACCGTGCCGCCTTTCACGCCGCCACCCGCCATCCAGATGGAGAAGCCATAGGGGTTGTGATCGCGGCCATTGCTGCCCTGCGAGAAGGGTGTGCGACCAAACTCGCCCGCCCAGACCACGAGGGTCTCGTCCAGCAGGCCCCGGGCCTTCAAATCCTTTAACAGTGCGCCGATGGGCTGGTCCACCTGCAGCGCCATGCTCGAATGACCTTCCTGCAGATTGCCGTGTTGATCCCAGGGATTGGCCCTTTGTGGATCCTGTGGATTCTGGGAGAGGCAACTCAACTCTACAAAGCGCACGCCCCGCTCCACGAGCCGACGGGCCAGAAGACACTGCCGCGCATACGCCGCCGTGGATCCGTTGGGGTGGTCGAGGCCGTACATGTCTTTCGTGGCCTGCGTCTCGCCACTCAGATCGCACAACTCCGGGACCGCGGCCTGCATGCGGAAGGCCGTCTCGTAATTTGCCACCGCCGCCTCCACGTCCTGCTGTCCGCCGAGGCCGTCAATGAAGTGACTATCCAGATCGCGCACCAGATCGAGGCGGGCGCGCTGGTTGTCCGCGATCTCCAGCGGCTGAATATTGCGCACCGCACTCGGCTGATCGCCCTGCAGAAAGGACCCCTGCGTTTGTGCAGGAAGGTACCCGCTGCTGAAGAGGCCGACACCCCCGTGGGGCACGGTGCTGTTCCCGCTTTGAAGCACCACGAAACCGGGAAGATTGTCCGCGTCGGAGCCGAGGCCGTAGTTGATCCACGCGCCTGCGCTCGGGTGGCCCATGAAGGGAAAGCCCGTGTGAAAAAAATAATTGCCTTGAGCGTGCTCGCTCACGCCGCTGGTCATGGAACGAACTACCGCGAGTTCGTCGGCGCACGCGCCAATGTGGGGAAAGAGACTGCTTACCTCGATGCCGCTCTGGCCGTAGCGCTTGAATTCAAAGGGCGAACCGAATATGTTGCCGTTCTGATTGAACTGGGTGCGCTCCACCTTCACCGGCATCGGCTTGCCATGCTCCGCATTGAGTCGCGGCTTCGGATCGAAGCTGTCCACGTGAGACACGCCGCCCGACATGTAGCAGAAGATCACGTGCTTAGCCCGGGGCTGATAGTGGGGGAGTGCAATTGCGGGCCGCATCAAGCCTGCCAACGCCAGCGCGCCGAATCCCGTGGAACAACGGGTCAGCATTTCACGGCGGGAGATAGTCGCGGTGCGTGGGTCGTGGATCATGGCGCTTACCTCAGGTAGATGAATTCTTTGAGACTGAACAACGACTGGGCGAGTTCCACCCAGGGCTGGGCCGGGGCCGCCAGTCCGCGAAGGTAGTCGAGCTGGGCCTGGGCCTCGTTGCGCTTTTGCCAGAGGGCAGGATCGGCCTTCGCCGCGCGCTGGTTCTCGGGAGAATCCGAAAATTTTGGGTCGCCCGCCAGCTTCGCCGCCACTGCCTCCGCCACCTGTGTGTTCAGCTCGGCGAGGCGCGCCTCGGCGTTGTGGATCTTCCCATCCAGCCCAGCATCCACCACCCGGCCATCAGGGCGCCGTTGCGCCGTGGCCACGTAGGCCAGCATCCGCTCCCGTTCTTCGGGTTCCGGCGTACGGCCCGTCACCAGACGGAACATGGCCTCCGCGCGGGCTCCATCGTCAGCCAGCGCACCATCCTGCCGCACCCGGCCCGCAAGCCCATCGGCCAGCATGCGGATGAAGGGTTCGTTCATGAAGGTGAGCGACTGGGCGGGAACGTTGGTGCTGTCGCGTCGCCCCTGGGTGGTGAAGGGCGTGGGGAAGTCAAAGGTGGAAAGCAGCGGATCCAGACCGTTCCGGATGACACGTACGTACACGCTCCGGCGAGGGTCCCAGCCACCGACGGGTTCACCGCCCACTTTGCCATCCAGCCGGCCCGAGGTCGCCAGCATGGCATCGCGAATGGCCTCGGCCTCCAGACGGCGCACATGGGCATGGGACAACAGCAGGTTGTTCGGATCGCGCTCGCGCGCCTCGCTGGAGGGTACTGCGCTGAGTTGGAAGGTGCGCGAAGTGACCAGCAGGCGCAACATGGCCTTGATGGACCAGCCCTCGTCGCGCATGCGCGTCGCGAGAAAATCCAGCAGCTCGGGGTGCGTCGGCAGTTCGCCCATTTTACCGAAATTGTCGGTCGTCGCGACGATGCCCCGACCAAAAACATAGTGCCACAGCCGATTCACGATGACTCGCGAGGCGAGGGGATTGTCCTCGCGCAAAATGCTCTCCGCCAGCGCCAGGCGCCCCGCGTCCTTCGGGTCATAGGGGGTGTCGTCGATGCCCTCCAGGAAGCGGTGGGGTACGATAACGGCCGGTTGCTTGTGATTGCCACGCACATAAAGGGGTTGCGCCACCGGCACCCCTTCCAGCATGCCCGGCGCGCGCGTGGGGACGGGGACTTCGCCCTCTAGCCGACGATACTCCGCCACAAGCGCCGAAGGCTCCTGCAATTCGGGGAACGTATTCGGCAGGAGTCCGCGGCGCACAAAGTGATTGAGGTAGCGCGCCTGTTCGTCGCTCATGCGCCCATCGCGCCACGCCTCGATCGCCGCGCGCAGTGAAACTCGATACCGCTCGGCCAGTTCTGCGCCATTCCTGGGAGCGCCTTCGATCTCGAAAAGCGGCGAGACGAACTCCGCCATTTCATCCCGCGGCTCCGGCTGGCCCTCGTTCACCGCGATGACTTCGGAAATACCAAACCACGACGGCGTCAGCTTCTGCTCCGCGAGCACGGCCTGATCCATCGCGGTCGAAATCTCCAGATGGGCCGAGTCGCCCTTCCAGTAGTCCATGTCCCAGCGCTGCCAGTGCCAATCGCCGCCTTCAAGCTTCGTCAGCGGATAGATCGTACCATCGCGGGGGTAATCCCGGATCACGTAACGATGCCGCGCGCCGCCGTTGCCCGCAACGCGCACATAGAGCGCCTTCTGCGCGACATCGAAGCGCGGCGACGCGAGATTCGCGCTGTGCTTTTGCGAAAGCAGATTGCCATAAGTGCCCGAAGGCAGGATGGTCTCGATGAGTCGGTCACCCGCCGCGTCGATCAGGAATTCACCGGCGGCGGATGCGCCCGCCGCAAGCCCGTTCCCGTGGCGCTGCCAACCCGCGCCGTCCTGCGCGAGACTCCATTGAAGCGGATAGGCCGTGCCGCGCCGTTGTTCCAGCGCGCCGCGGCTGCCGTGCCACTGGGCCGCAAGTTCGTTCCAGCCTTGCCGGAGCGCGCCGTCGTTGGCCTTGCCCAGTCGCTGCCAGGCGTGGAGCGGATCGAGATTCGTCGTGGCATTGGCGATGACGTCGGCCCAGGGCCCCTCGGGCGATTGCAGCTTTGCGGGCAACTGATCGGTGGCCGCGATCCAGGCAGCGGCCATCGCAGCGCGCACTTCATTCTTCTGCTCCTGGAGGGCTTCCTTGTTCACATCCTGGCGTGCGGGTGTGTCGATGGTCACCGTGGCCGGGCGGCTACTTGCGAAAATGCCGTATAAAGCGTAGAAGTCCTTCTGGCTGATCGGGTCGAACTTGTGATCGTGACAGCGCGCGCAGGACACCGTCAGGCCGAGAAAAGCCTTCGAAACCACGTCCACTTGATTGTTCGTGACATGCACGCGCTCATCCAGCGGATCCGTGGGGGAGAAGCCATGCTGCACGAAGCGA
>JBHEKR010000500.1:0-2899 GCA_041859365.1 Candidatus Hydrogenedentales bacterium | reverse complement strand
CCCTGGCCGCGCTCGCGATACCAGGCGTCGTACTCCGCCAGGCGGTCGGCGGGCCGGGCTGCCTTGCGGCTCCGCAGGAGTCTCACTTCCGCGGGCTCCCTGTAGCCCGTGCCACCGCCGGTGCCGCGACCCGGGGTGAATCTGGGGCCTTCCGGCATGCAGGCAATTGCGGCGCTGCCGGAAAGGACTATGGCGAGTAGCGTGTGGTGGCACGGTATTCTCATGAAGGGCCCCAATAGATCGGACAGCTTGATCGGTGTTGCCTGAAGTGTACAGGAGGCGGGGGTGGCTGTCATCTTTTTTTGGGGTGGTGGGGAGAATAGGAATGCGCCGCATGGTCAGGGCGGGCCGTGTCAGTTCCGTTGCTTGCTGCGAAGGGCACACGAACGCTCGTTCCTCGCGATCGTGTGGCACGACCGGGTCGTCTGGTAGTATTCTGACTGCGGAATTTTCTTTCCCCTACCTTCAGGAGAGTTATTATGAAGTGGCAACGTTGGTTTGTTGTGCTTGTTTCTGTTTCCGGCGTCGCCATGGCGGAATCGCCAGCCACGATGACACCGGAGAAATTGGCTGTCCTGCCGTTGCCCGATGTGCGGATAGAGTCGGCGGTGCACGAGGCGGGTTCGCCGGAACAGGGCAAGGTGCGGGTGGGGCACGTGAAGGTGGACGGCGTGATCGGGAAGGCGATCCGCTTTGAGGTGTTGCTGCCGGATGACTGGAACGGTCGCTTCGCCATGGGCGGCGGCGGCGGGCTGGTGGGGTCGGTGCAAAACTCGATTCGTGGCTCGGTGAACGATGGCTATGCCACGGCGGGCACGGACACGGGCCATCAGGCGGGCGGCACGGACGGGAGTTGGGCGCTGAACGACCTGGAGGCCTTTGTGAATTTCGGCCATGTGGCGATCCACCGCACGGCGGAGGTCTCGAAGGCGATCATTCGCGCGTACTACGGGAAGGGCCCGGAGAAGTCCTACTTCGTGGGGTGCTCGCGGGGCGGGGGTCAGGCGCTGATGGAGGCGCAGCGCTATCCCGAGGATTTCGACGGGATTGTATCGGGTGCGCCGGCCTTCAATTGGACGGGCTTCGCGGCGATGGGCATCAATCTCGCCCAGACCTTTTATCCCGATCCGAAGATGCTGACGGAGACGGTGCTGACGCAGGCGGATCTGGATCGGCTCGCAAAAGAAGTATTGAAGCAGACCGACGAGCAGGATGGATTGAAGGATGGCATCATCGACAATCCGGAGGCGGCGAAATTTGACCTGGCACAGGTGCCCGATCTGAGCGAGGTGCAGCGCAAGGCGATTGCGGTGGTATATGAAGGCGTCAAGAATCAGGACGGCCCGATCTATCCCGGCTTTCCGATTGGGGCCGAAGGTGGTCCCGGCGGGTGGTTTTCCTGGCTCGTGGGTCCGACCGAGAATGGGGTGAACCTGAGCTTTGCCTTCAGCACGAACATCTACAAGTATTTTTTCTTCCACGACGCGGACTGGGACTACTCCACCTATGATTTCGCCACCTGGAAGAAAGACACGCACCTGGGCGGCACGGTGCTGAATGCCATGGACCCCGATTTAGGTCCGATGAACGCGCGGGGCGGCAAGTTGATCATCTGGCATGGCTGGTCGGATGCGGCCCTGCCTGCGGGCGAGACGGTCAAGTACTACGAGTCGGTCTTGGCGAAGGACCCGAATGCGGCGGACTATGCCCGACTCTTCATGGTGCCGGGCTGCTACCACTGCGGTGGCGGTCCGGGAATCTCGGGTGTGGACTGGCTGGGTGAGATCGTGAAATGGGTGGAGGAGGGCATCGCGCCGGATGTGATCGTGGCGACGAAGGCGGGCGATGGGATCGACCCGGCGAAGTCGCGTCCGTTGTATCCCTACCCCGCGTGGGCGAAGTATGACGGCGAGGGGGACGGGAATCTGGCGGAGAATTTTGTTTCAGTTGACAATTGACAGTTGACAGTTGACAGCGGGCGCGGTTGAGTAGTCAGCCGCGCCCGATTTGTTTGGGCGGCGATGATGGGATTACAGCGTAATGCGGAATCATAGAGAGACTGGCAATGCTGGGAGCGCAGGCGGCTCGCCTGCCAGTCGGCGCACAGAAATTCGATGCCTGTTGAGGTACTTCTTGAGATACTGAAGATGTGCCCGTTCTTCGTCGCGCCGGTGGCGCGATGCAGGCGGGCCGCCTGCGCTCCCAGCATTGCGAAATTGCTTTGCTGTGCCAGACGCCCGCCCATCGCTGAAGTCAGCACTTAGACAATTGCGCGTCCAGTGCAGTACGCATCATTCGTCGTCAGGGTTGAGCAATCGCAGTAACCATCACCGAGGCATAGAGCTCCAGTGCGCCGACGGTGACCGAAATGCGATCCTCGTCGAGAGGCCTGATGGTTGCCGTGATGCCTGGCTCCGGCGTAAGGACCCGATGGGTAAGGGCCGCGCCGCGCAGGGGCTCGGGCAGGGTGATCTCGAAGGCGATGGGCCCGGTGGGGGTGATGGTGTCGGTATCGAGGTTGATGTTGAGGTTGTTGAAGTCGATGAAGAGGGCCCTGGTTTCGCGGTTGTAGTGGGGCGTAATGCCGATGGTGGACGGCACGCCAGGCGCGGTGATCATGGGTGCGGCACCGCTACGCGCGGTGCGGAGGTGATTGGCCAGGGCAGGCAGCAGCGCGGCGCGCTGTTCGTGCTGCACGTAGAAGTCCATGCCGGGATTGCCATCCGCATGGTAGATCCGCTCACTGGCGAGCTGGGTGTGGAGTGGTCCGCGATCATGTCGTGCGAAGTTTCCGGACTCGCCCTCGCGAATTGCGCTGTCGCCGGTGACGAGGACGCGTCCGCCCGCGTCCATCCAGGGTTTTAGCACGCCCGTGATCTCCGCGCTTTCCATCACCGAG
>JBHEKR010000441.1:0-4903 GCA_041859365.1 Candidatus Hydrogenedentales bacterium | reverse complement strand
TTTGATTTCCTTGTGCTTCTTGACGGAAACCCCGGTCCACTCCTGATGGATGATGTTGGTCAGGATCGCGTACTCTTCTTCGCCCTTGATTTCGTGATCCTTCCAGTAGTCCGTCAGCTTGTTGCGGGTTTCCTGGCCCATCATCCGCTGCTGGATCCACTTCTCGCTGCGCCCGTGCTGGCGCCAGTATTCCCGGGCGCGGTCAAGCGAACGGGCCGGGTCGCCCATGTCCTGCATCCGCTCGTAGCCCACCTTGGCCAGCCAGAGCTTGATCGGCTCGGCTTTCGGGCTGGGGATGGACTGGATCAGGCGCAGCAGGGTCTCCGGAGCAGCCACGTCGGTCAAGTACTTCTTCCCGTCCGCCGCCTCAAGTTTCAGTCGGTGACAATTTGTCACCGACTGACTTCCTTCCTTTTTCAGCCGCTCCTTCAGCTTGTTCCAGTATTTTCGCGCCGTCTGATAATCCGGCTGCTGGATCAGCGCCGCGATAATGTCCACCACGGAGAAATACCAGGTTTCGGTCTTCTCGTCATAAACCCGGCGGATTTTGAAGTTTTCAAAGACGGCAAGGGCTTTTTCGTCGCTCATGGGTTGCCTCCTGTTCTGCCTGCTGCGGCGGTCGCGGTCTTCCACCAATGTAGCACGTTGGCGGTCTGTGGCGGAAGCACCGGCAGGCTCCGCATGGGATTATCGGAGCTCCTTTGGAACGGTATCCCACGTTGCGGGGAACGATATCATCTGGTGGAGCGTGCCGGTTTCGTTCAGCAAAGTGGAGACCGACGTTCGCGCAGAATTCGCCCCCATTCCCACCCGCCGCCTGCGCCGTGCTACTATCTCGCCATTCCCCCTGACCAACGTTCCCATTGGAGAAACTGCCCGCCATGCCCGAGCGCGATCCTTTTGTACTTCGCATGCTTGAGAAGCTTGGATTCAACATGACCAAGCTGCGGTGGAAGCTGTATAAGCTGGAGCAACGTCGGGATCGTTTGAAGGAGGGCGGGCTGGTTCCGGAACGGTTGCGGTGGTTGAAGTTCGGGAATAAGATCTGCCGTCATTGCGGTGCGTTGAATGATCGGGAGGCGGGGCAATGCTATCGCTGTGATCGCCGCCTTCCGTCGTTGCTGGGCTATCGGGTCGGGCGACTTTTCGGGTTTATGGTGCCGGAGAGCGCGCCCCATGCGATTGGGGTTTTCGGCGCGCTGTGTGTTTTTCTTTTTGTGGCCAATATCCTGCTGGACGGGCTTGGTGCGGCCTTTTCTCCCAACGGGGATGCCCTTTATCTGTTGGGCGGGCTGTACGTGGATGGGTCCACGGGCGAGTTTGCGTGGTGGCGTGCGATGACTTTCGGGCTCGTCCATAGCGGCATCTTTCATATCCTGTTCAATGGCTATGCGATGATGGTGCTCAGCAGCATGACGGAGGCGCGCCTCGGTGCGCGGCGGACGGTGGTGCTGATTACGGCGTCCCAGCTTGGCGCGGCCTTTGCGACGTGGTTCTGGTACTTTCGCATGAGCGGGGAAGGTGTGTACACCGTTGGCGCGTCGGGCTGGGTGTCGGGTCTGCTGGGCTATGCGATTGTGTACACGTGGTCCCTCGGCGCGGCGGGCGAGGTCTATCGCCGCCAGCTCACCCAGTGGGCGATTTATATCCTGCTCTTCGGCTTTTTTATGGGCGCGAACAACATGGGACACATCGGCGGTGCGATCGGGGGCGCGATGGTGGGTTTTGTGGAAAACAGCCGCAGGCGAACGTCCCCCACGGAAGGGCGCGCGTGGGATGCCGCGTTCTGGGTGAGTGCCGTGCTCTGGGCGGCGAGCATTGTGGCGCAGGGAGTCTATTTCGCGCAGCATATTGGCGTGTATGGCCGTGTGCCGTTGATGTAGGTCGCATGCTCAAAGCTCGCCGTTCAGCGTGAACCGGTAGCTTCCCGATCCGACGGCAAAGGTCACGTATACGTCTTCCTCCGCGGCGGCGGTAAGGCCCGGAACGCCCTTCACGAAACCTCGGTTCTCCCACACCGTCTGTTCACTTTCCTTGATCATTGTCACGCTCATACCCGACTTGGGCAGGCTGATGAGCGCCGTGGCGTTGGCGGGAATGGTGGCGTTCAGGCGCACCGTGTTCTCGCCGCGCTCCCACGCCACGCTGGCGAGGCCGCGCACGGTGCGGATGGTGGCGCTGGCGTGCTGGAGGCCCTCCTGAAGGCGGGGGCGGATGGTGATTTCGCGAAAGCCGGGAGCGACCGCGCGGGTGCCGAAGTAGTCTGGGCCGCGGAGTCCGGCGATGTCACTGTAAAAATATTCCGAGATCGTGGCAAACATGGGCATGCTGTCTTCACCGGAGTTGTAGCCCACGAAACCTTCCTGGACGCCGCCCCAGGCTTCCCAGATGGTGGTCGCGCCCCGGCGCACCATATAACCCCAGCCGGGGTAGTCGGTGGAGGTGGCGATGCGGTGCAGCGTCGCATCACCGCCGTGCTCGGCGAAGGCGTCCATGATGCAAGCCGTGCCGAGGTTGCCCGTGTGGAGGCGACCGCCGTGCTGCTCAGTGACGTTGGTGATGAGGCTCTGCGCCACGGCCGCGCGGTTGGCCTCGGGCGCCACGCCAAAGGCCAGCGCGGCGATATTCGACGTTTGGGAGTTGGTGGCGTAGTGGGTGCCCTCGGGATCGAGCCATTTTTCGTTGAGGGACGTGCGGATGGCTTCGGCGCGCTCGGCGTAGGCGCTCGCTTCGTCCGCCTTGCCGAGAATCCGCGCGGCCTGGGCGAGGATCCAGGTGTTGTTATAGTAGTAGCCGGTCCAGAGGAGCTCCGGGGGCGTTTCCTTGGAGATGAACTCTTCCTGGCCTGGAACTTCGCCGGGGAGCATGTGGTCGCCGTAGTAGCCGCCTTTTTCGATGCGTCCATTTTCCGCGAGGGTATCCAGATAGCGCACCCAGGCCTGCATGTTCGGGTAGTGTTCGGCGAGGAGGCGTTCATCGCCAAAATACTGGTAGGCGTACCACACCACGAGGGGATAGTTCCCGGCCCAGGCGGGGTCGCCCGTCTTGCGACCCTTGGGAGGGTAGGCCGGGACCACATCGGGGATGACGCCGTCTTCGTGCTGGGCGTATTGGGCGTCGCGGAGAAATTTCCGCCAGAAACGCGGGATGAACTTGCGGGCGAAGAGGGTCGAGGGATTGCTCGCGGGCTCGAGCCAGCCCCAGTACTCGCGATAAAGACAATCGAGAGTAATGCCGTACATCGAGTTCGTGAAGGTGCGCTCGCAGTTGCGCTGGATCTGGTTCAGGAGCGGGTCGGAGCATTCGAAGCTGCCCGTGAGATCCACGTCGGCATAGGCGGCGCGCCCCTCTACATCGGCCAGGGCCGGTGTCGCGGGCAGACCCTCGATCTGGACATAGCGCACAGGGTGAAACGTGAAGCGGGGCTCGTAGATCTCGCCCTCGGGATCGCCCTTGAGGATGTAGTAGTCCGTCGCGCCATCGGGGCCCTTGTGGCGGCGCTTATCGACGAGTCCGGGCACCACTTCCACCTGCGTCGCGTGGCCTTCGCTCACGTCGCGATTGATGGTGGCCTGGAGGGCGGCGATTTCCTCCGGCGTGCCCTCGGGGAAGGCCCGCGCGGAATAGCGAATGGCGATGCGGGCGCCTGCGGGGCCCTTCACGCGCAGGCGCACCCAACCGCCGAAGAGCTCCGCGAATTCGTACACATGAATGTCGGGCCTGGGACTCCTCAAGCGGATGGGCCGCATGGCGTGGGCCGTCATGGGTTCCATGCTCTGCGATTCGAGTATTCCGCCGGGATCGTCTTTCAGCGCCGCCGCTGCCCAGGCTGTGTCGTCAAAGTCGGTGTAAAGCCAGCCAGGTTGCGCCAGGCGCGCATCATAAATCTCGCCGCCCCAGATGCTGTTCTGCGTGATTGGGCCGGTGGACACGCGCCACGTTTCGTCGCTCGCCACGCGCTGGACCGTGCCATCGGCCAGCTCCACGAGCAGCTCCAGCAGGAGGCGGGGTGAATCGCCATAGCCGTAGTCCGTCGGCTGGCTGTACCAGCCATTGCCCAGCATCGCGCCGAGGGCGTTGGGACCGGTGTGGAGTAAGTGGGTCACGTCGTGGGTGACGTAGAGAATACGCTTGTCATAGTCTGTCGCCGCCGGATCGAGAACGCTGTCGCCAATGCGTTGTCCGTTGAGGTAGTGTTCCGACCAGCCAATGCCCGCCGCGTAGAGGCGCGCGCGCTGGATGGGTCCGTTGAGGGTGAATTCTTTGCGCAGGAGCGGAGAGACACCGGCGTTGTTTTCACCGCCCAGGCCGATCCATTTCCCTCGCCACTCGCTGCGATCCAGTAGGCCCATCTCGAAAGTGGCGGGCGCGCTCCAGGCACTCGCCTCGCCTCGCTCATCCCACACGCACACTTTCCAGTATCCGATCTGGCGGCTGGCGAGGGGAGCGCCCTCGTAGATGGCGACCGAATCGCCGCTCTCCACCTTTCGGCTGTCCCACAGGTCGCCCTGGTTCTTCGCGAGGAGATCCGGCGAGCTGGACACGAGCACGTGAAACGACTGCTGCAGGACGCCGCGCCTATCCGCGTCGAGTGTCCACGTGAAGCGGGGTTGGGGTACGTCGATACCGAGGGGATTTTCGGCGTCTTCGCACAGGGTATTCAGGACAGCCGTGCCCGCCGGGACCGTCAGGACGCAGGCCAGGAACAGTGCAGCCACCAGGGTTCGGACAACGTACATCGTGTTAGCTCCTCTTGCTGGAGCAGTACTATACATGACGGCGCAAAGGAAGCGACCCGAGCCCCCTCTGAAAATACTCCCGCAGCACGGCCGGAACGGCGAGTTGGACTTTGCTGATCGTGGCGCTTACCCCCCTGGCCCCCCGCAAGCGGGGGGAACCTTGT
>JBHEKR010000442.1:0-3178 GCA_041859365.1 Candidatus Hydrogenedentales bacterium | reverse complement strand
GTACATGGAGCGCCCGCTTGCCGTCGCTGCAAATGATCGGGAAGTACCCCATCGAAGTCATAACGCGCGCTATAAAACGGGCAACTTGTCGGTCGTCTTCTGCTACCACCACTTTTACCATGGGATGCTCCCTCTTGTCATGGTGTTTACCGGATGCTCTCTAATATATACCGGGAGTCTGATTTGTGCAACTGGCGGAAGAGGGAAGAATGGGTCGTATGGGCCCCATGACCCATGACCCATGAAAAAAGCCATGCCGCGATTGCGGCCCGGCTGAGTGACTGGAATGTTACATCCGGCTTAGTGGAACTGTTCCGCTTCCGTCGAGCCGCTGAGCGCGGTGACGGAGGACTCGCCCTCGGAGACAGCGTTGGTGATGGCATCGAAGAAGCCGGTGCCTACGAAGGCCTGGTGCTTCACGGCGTTGAAGCCATTCTCGACTTCGCGGAATTCTTCTTCCTGCATCTCCACGAAGGCGGACATCTGGCGGTCCCTGTAGCCGTTGGCCAGTTTCCACATGCCCAGGTTAAGATTGTGGAAGCCCGCCAGGGTGATGAACTGGAACTTATAGCCCATGGCGCCGATTTCGTTCTGGAAACGGGCGATGTCGGCGTCGCTGAGCTTGGAGCGCCAGTTGAAGGACGGCGAGCAGTTGTAGGCCAGCAACTTGCCGGGGTACTCGGCGTGGATGGCGTCGGCGAACTTCTTCGCGGCGGCCAGATCGGGGGTACTGGTCTCGCACCAGATCAGGTCGGCGTAGGGCGCGTAGTTGAGTCCGCGTGCGATGGCCTGGTCGATGCCTGGGCGGGTCACGTAGAAGCCTTCCACGGTACGCTCGCCGGTGCAGAAGGGGCGGTCGCGCTCGTCGATGTCGCTCGTCAGCAGGCCGGCGGCGTTCGCATCAGTGCGGGCAACCAGCACGGTCGGGGCATTGGCCACGTCGGCGGCGAGGCGCGCGGCGTGGAGCTTGCTGATGAATTCGCGACTGGGCACAAGCACCTTGCCACCCAGGTGGCCGCATTTCTTGGCGGAGGCGAGCTGATCTTCAAAGTGAACGCCCGCGGCGCCCGCCTGGATCATCTGGAGCATGAGCTCATACGCGTTGAGGGGACCGCCGAATCCGGCTTCCGCGTCGACCACGATGGGCTGGAAGTAGTCATGCTTCTTGACGCCGCTGATGGTCTGAACCTGGTCGCGGCGGCTCAGGGCGTTGTTGATGCGGGCCACGATGGCGGGCACACTATTGGAGGGGTAGAAGCTCTGATCGGGGTACATGGTGCAGGACAGGTTCGCGTCGCCCGCCACCTGCCAGCCGGAAAGATAGATGGCGCGAAGGCCCGCTTCCACCTGCTGGATCGCCTGATTGCCCGTCAGGGCGCCGAGGGCGTTCACGTAGCCATTGCCGGGCTCGTTTACGTAAGCCCAGAGCTTCTCGGCCGTCTTCGTGGCGATCGTGTATTCGACCTTCATGGAACCACGCAGCTCGAGCACCGTCTCGGCGGTGTAGGAGCGCGTGATGCCCTTGAAGCGATCGGAGGCCCAGAGGGCGGTCAGCGCATCGACTTCGGCCTGATCGATCAGCGGGTTCTTCTTGCTACCGTTATTACTGCTCATGTTTTGCGTTGTCCTTGTGTGCCTCGCGGCATTGGTATGGAGTTTGGGGCCTCGTTCCCGGAGTAGGCCATCTATCTGAAAGTATCAACCGGTGCCGGGTCTGGGAATGCCTCCCGGTTGCGGCGGGCCGGTCAGGGCAATTGCTCGTAGGCGGCCAGGGTCAAGAACTCGGCCAGCTCTTCGTTGGCCGTAAACTCGTCAAACAATTGGGCGGCGGCCTCATACTTGCCGGCGGCATAACGCGCCTCGCCCACTTCCGCCTTTATGGCGGCCATCTCTTCTTGGGCAATCGCACGAACCAGTTCGAGCGTCACCGCGCGGCCGTCGTCCAGCACGGCCTTCTTGTTGTGTACCCACTGCCAGAGCTGGGTGCGGGAGATCTCGGCGGTCGCCGCGTCTTCCATCAAGTTGTACAACGGAACGCAACCCACACCGCTCAGCCAGGCTTCGAGGTATTGGACGCCCACTTTGATGTTTTCGCGGATGCCGTGCTCGGTAATCGCGCCGGTGGGCACGGCCAGCAGGTCGGCCTGGGAAAGGGTCACGTCGTCGCGCTGCTTGTCGATCTGGTTGGGCTTATCGCCCAGCACCTTGTCGAACTCTTCCATGGCTATGGCCACCAGCGCCGGGTGGGCGACCCAGGTGCCGTCGTGGCCATCTTCCGCTTCCCGTTTCTTGTCCGTGTGCACCTTGGTCATGGCGCGCTCGTTCGCTTCGGGATCGTTCTTGATCGGGATCTGCGCGGCCATGCCGCCCATCGCGAAGGTGCCGCGTTTGTGGCAAGTCTTGATGCAGGCGAGGGAATAAGCGCGCATGAAGGGCGTGGTCATGCCCACGAGTGCGCGATCCGGCATCAGGTAGTCTTCGCGCTTGGCAAATTTCTTGATGAAGCTGAAGATATAGTCCCAGCGACCGCAGTTGAGGCCCGCGCTGTGGTGACGTAGTTCGTAAAGGATCTCTTCCATCTGGAAGGCCGCGAGAATGTGCTCAATGAGCACCGTACCCTTCACCGTACCCTGGGGCACGCCGAGGAGCTCCTGAGCCTTCACGAAGATATCATTCCAAAGGCGCGCTTCGAGGTAATGCTCCATCTTCGGCAGGTAGAGGTAGATGCCCGAACCTTGATCGACGCGGTACTTCGCATTGTGGAAGAAGTAGAGCGCGAAATCGAAAATACTGCCGGAGGCGCGCTCACCGTCCACTAACACGTGCTTTTCGGAAAGGTGCCAGCCACGGGGGCGAACCAGCAGCACCGCCGTCTTATCGTTGAGCTTGTATTCCTTGCCATTGGGCGCGGTAAAGTCGATCTGGCGGCGCACGGCATCGCGCATATTTACCTGACCATCGAGGGTCGCTTCCCAGGTGGGACCATGGGAGTCTTCGAAGTCGGCCATGTAGGTCTTTGCGCCGGAGTTCAGCGCATTAATGACCATCTTGCGATCCACCGGCCCGGTGATTTCCACGCGGCGATCTTGAAAATCCACCGGAACGGGGTCGACGCGCCAATCACCTTCGCGGACCTCTTTGGTCTCGGGGAAGAAATCGGGTAGAACGCCGCTATCGA
>JBHEKR010000311.1:0-18932 GCA_041859365.1 Candidatus Hydrogenedentales bacterium | reverse complement strand
CTCCGCGAGCGAGGCAGGTCATTCAAGGTATTCAACGGCAGTCTGCTGAACGCGCCGAACGATGTGGCGACCCAAATGGGCGAACCCTACAAGGTGTTCACGCCGTACTACAATGCCTGTCTCAAGCGCGAACCCCTCGCCGCGCCCTACCCCGCGCCGGAGCGGATACCCGCGCCCGCGATGTGGCCCAAGAACGAAACGCTCGAATCGTTGAAGTTGACCCCCGACCATCCGTGGGTGGGCAAGATGCTCCGCCACTGGCAGATTGGCGAGGCGGGGGCCCAGGCGCGTCTCGCGGCCTGGGTGGAGGAGCCGGTGACGGGCTATCCCGTGAACCGCGACCTGCCCGGAATCTCGGGCACGTCCACCTTGTCGCCCTATCTCCACTTCGGCGAGATCTCGCCGCGCCAGATTGCCCATGCGGTGCGCCAGTATCCCGTCCACCGCGACGAGTCGGTGACGGCGAACGAGTCCTACATTCGCCAGCTCTACTGGCGGGAGTTTGCGCACCATCTCCTCTATCACTTTCCTCACACGCCGGAGGAGCCCTTGAAGGAACTCTTCGGACGCTTTCCGTGGGTGAAGAACGACGCCTACCTCAAGCGCTGGCAGCGCGGCCAGACTGGTTATCCCTTTGTGGATGCGGGCATGCGCGAATTGTGGGAAACGGGGTGGATGCACAACCGCGTCCGCATGGTGGTGGCTTCTTTTCTCATCAAGGATCTGCGCATTCACTGGCGCGAAGGCGCGGACTGGTTCTGGGACACGCTCTTCGACGCCGACCTGGCGAACAACTCGCTGGGCTGGCAATGGGTGGCCGGATGCGGGGCGGATGCCGCGCCGTACTTTCGCGTGTTCAATCCCGTGACCCAGGGAAAGAAATTCGATGGAGCCGCAGCCTATATCCGCCGTTGGGTTCCGGAGCTGACCGCCCTGCCGGACAAGTATATCCATTGCCCCTGGGAGATGGGCCCCATCGAGCTGGCCGCCTGCGGTGTGCAGCTCGGCAAGGACTATCCCGCGCCCATGGTGGATCACGACGAGGCGAGAAAGACGGCGCTGGCGATTTACGACGAGCTGAAAAGCCTGGGCGCATGACACGGTGGCGTCAGCCCGGAGTGGCGTTCTCTCGCATCGAGAAGAACAGATCGAGATCCTTCCGGTAAAGGCCAGTTTTCACTTCGAGCAAGCCCAGTAGCGTGTGGGGCAGATTGGCGTGGGAGAGTGGCGTGTCGATGGTGGCTTTCACCGACGCGGACTTTAATCCATGGCTCGCCGAGTATCCTTCTGAAAGCCAGGCCACCATGGGAACGTGGGTCTGTGCCTCCGGCGCCAGGAAGGGCGGCAGGCCATGAAGATAGAGCCCCTCTTCACCCAGGGACTCGCCGTGGTCGGACGCATAGAGCAGGAACGTATCGCTGTCCCCCGCGCGGCCTTTGAGATACTCAATCAGCCCATCGAGCACGAAGTCCGTATACAGGATGGTGTTGTCATAGGCATTGATTACCAGATCCTCCTCGCACTCCTGCGGGGAATTGCCCTGGCAGTCCGGGGTGAACTGCGCGAAGGAAGCGGGGTAGCGCTTGTGGTAGGTCGGCCCGTGGCTGCCCATGGTGTGCATGACGATGAGCACGTCGCCCTGCGCAGGGTCAATGCATTCATCCAGGTAGGTAACCAGCGCTTCATCAAAGTAGCCGCCGTCGCTATACAGCGGGGCGGCAGGATCGGGATTCTTGCGGAGATCGATGGTATCGATTCGATTCGCCACCCCTTTTGAGCTGGAGTTGTTCTCGATCCAGACCACGTGCACGCCCGCGCCCTTCAGAACATCCAATACATTGGATTGGGCACCCGCCTTTTCGGGGCTGTACTCCTTCGGGGAAAGGAACGAAAACATGGCCGGCACCGAATAGGCCGTGGAGGTTCCCGCCGAGGTAACCTCGGAGAAATTCAGCACGTTCTCGGACTCCAGCAGCGGATTGGTCTTCCGCCCGTATCCGTTCAGCGAGAGATGATCCGCCCGGGCCGTTTCGCCCACCACCATGATTCCGATGGTCCGTCGTGAACCTGCTTTCTGTTGCACGCCATCCTCGCCGATGCGCTGAAAGGCTACCTTGGTGCCCTTGGAGAATTCTTTGGCGTACTTCTGGAGGGCAAATACCGGATAGGTCGGAATGGTGAAGACTCGGACCTCGCGATTCTCCCGGACAAAAAAACTCGTGAACTTGAAATTGGCCCAGACCGTCATCCCGGTTACGGCCAGGAGAGCGGCGAAGCAGCCGAGCCGCCATGAGATATCGCGAAGGGGCTTGTCGTAGAAGGGCTTTACCCAGACGACCAGCAGCGAGGGAAGGATTCCGAATAGCGTCAGATGAAGAACGAGGGACGGTGAAAGAAGCTCGAAAGCTTCCTGCCGGTTGTTGTCGCGAAATGTCTCGGCGATATTGCGGATCATGTCCACATCAAAGACGATTCCAAGCTGCTGGCTGAAGTAGCTCAGGGTCGCGGAAAGGCCGATGACACCGATGAGCGCAGGCTTGAGGGTCCAGGCGTGGCCCGCGATAAAGAACACCAGGCAAAGCACGGTAATGAGAAGGAGATAGGCGCTGAAGACAAACGTTGCCCCTTGAAGCGATGTCATCTCCAATCGATCCGACAGGGCCTTGAAAAGAGCTCCGTTGTTGGCAACGACGATGAAGACTGCACACAGCATTGCCAGAGTTCTCGCAGAAACGACCGGCCCGCGGCGTATGGAGAAGGTTGATGCCGACTCGATGCTCATACCTTCGACTCCATTTCAATGGGTGGAGTGACCTTCGCGCGGCGGCCAAGGCCCATCGCGTAAAGCACGAGGAGCGCGCCCGTCCAGCAGATGGCCAGCGCGAAGAGGTCGTGGCTGAAGAAGTGCTTTCCCCGGATCTGCTGCGCCAGGCCGAAGATAAAACCAACGGCGAGACAGGCGGCCAGCGAGGGATAGCGCCAGCGTGAGCCGCGCACGGTGAAGAGGAAGTAAAAGCTGATCAGCGCGAAGGCGCCGCTCGCATGACCCGCGGGGAAGGCGTGGCCGATGGGCAGGCCCGGCGGTGTCGGGTCGAAGAGGCGGATGTGGGGCATGGTTCCGCCATAAATCGCAAGGTCGGAGGGGATATAGATGTGGGTCGTGTTCTTGATCAAGGCGACGACCAGAATGCCGCTGAGTGCGCCGAAAAGCAGGTAGGCGAGGTCGCGACGAAATCTGGAAAGTGGCTTGTAGAACCACGAAGCGACCAGGCCGATAAGCAGAGAAATCATAATCAGGCTGATCAAGTCTCGCCCGCCCTTGTGGATCAGCCCCGCTACCCACCAGTTCGACTCATAAGGCCAGGACTTGCCCGCGGGGTCAAAGAAAGGGCTTATCAGCCATTCATCGATACCGGCGTACTGGCAGATCGTGCCCGCTAGCACGAGCGCGAAGGGCACAGCGGCATGGGGCAGGAGTCGAAGGCCCGGTGTGCTATCAGTTGCCGTCATGGCGCGCCTGCTTCCCGTTGGTGGCTGTTTCACGAGCAATGTCGGCCGCGGACGCATTGGCGAGGAGCAGGACTTCCCGGCTGCCCACGTTATTATGGGTCAGGGACTCCAGGGTTCTGCCCTCGGGCATCAGGGCAAGTATCCAGCGCCAGTCTTCCTCCAGCACCATGACAAATGCAGGGCGCGGACCAGCCATGCTGGAAAAGAGCCGGTCCAGGTGAACTCGCACGGCCTTCTCATAGCTCGCAAGGTATTCCCGCTGTGGGTCGCCTGGATCGAGTGCATTTTCCACCGCGACGCGCAATCCGTCCACTTCGAGATCGGAGACTTGCTTGAACGAGGCGATGGGAACGTCGCGCACCGCTTTTTGAATGGCGCGCTTCAATTTTGTCTGCGTTCGGGCCTGCTCGTAGTCCGGCAGATCTTTCATCTCCTCAATATTGAGAAGTTCACACAGGATGGGTTCGTGAAAATGATTGGCGTAGTAGACGTATTCTTCTTTGGAGAACCCGAGGGAGTAGAGGTTGAACTGGGTGTCACTATCCGAGAGGGTCCGAAGCGGCGCGCAATAACTGCGCGCGGACTTGTAGGGATCGACCGCAGGGAACAAGAATATCGCGCAGAGCAACCCGACGATGCTGAAGTGCACAGCCATGTCCCGCATGAGACTTCGCCCATCGGTACGAAAGGCGGTGTAGAACGCCTGAAGCCCGCAGGCGCCGACCGCCACACTTACGACGATGAGCGAAGAGTGCCAGCTCTCCGCGTACTTCGTAAAGGGCAAAGCCAGCGGGGCCAGCGCGGTAACCAGCAATAAGGCGCCCCAGATACCGGCAACCCGCCTGCGCCAGACCGTGTGGGCACTCTCCATCAGATCAAGCACGCTCTGCGCGATGAGAATGGCCATGGGCGGGTAGAGCGGCAGGAGATACACACTCCTTTTCCCAATGCAAATCGAGAAAAAGATGAATGCGGGCACAATCCAGCAGAGGAGGAATCGCATCTGCTCCGATTCGTTGCGGCGCTTCCACACCCAGTAGAGTGTCCAGGGCAGGAAGAGCGCCCAGGGGACGAGGTCCAGCGGAAGATGGGTCACATAGAACCAGGGCCATTGGGCGTGGCTGATCCCGAGGAAAAAGCGCCCGATGGTCTGTCGGAACAGATTGGCGGCAATGCCGTCACCGGTGGAGACGCCGTTTTCCACCGTGATCGCCATGCGCGCCGGGATCATCCAGGCGGAGGCGATGATCAGAGAAACCACCGTACCCGAGATCAGGTGGAGCTTCCAAAGGCTGTCTTTCTGTCGCCAGTAGAACGCGACGGCGAGAAAGAGGGGGAATACGATGCCGGGTGGGCCTTTCGTCAAAAGCGCGGCCGCCATGGCGAGGTAGAGCCCGACGATCCATCGTTGCCGGCGTGTGCGGTGCCAGAGCCAGAGGCAGAGGATAGCGCCGGTGACAAACGCCGTGAGCAGCATGTCGATCTGGCCAAAACGCGCCTGCCACCAGATGCGCTGGTTGGTAATCAAAATTAGCGACGACCAGAAGGCTATCCGCGGATCGAAAAGGCTCTTCGCAAGCAGGTAGGTCAAGATCACCGTGGCAATGCCACCCAGCGCCAGGGGCAGCCGGGCGGTAAACTCCGTCACATCCCCGACGGGCAGGGAGAAAGCCGCGGCCATCCAGAAGAGCATGGGGGGCTTTTCCGTATAGGGTTGCCCGTTCATTCGCGGCACGAGGTAGTCGCCCGATTGGAGCATCTCCCGCGCGACCTGGGCGAATCGGGGCTCGTCGGGCGGCCAGAGGTCGTAGCCGCCGAGATTGACGAGAAAGAGAAGCATGGAAAGGGCGATGAGTATGGGCAGGTGATAGCGAGCGTTCATGATTAAGGCGTTTGGTTCCAGTGGAGCATGGTTGTGTGGCGCGGCGGCCAAGGGGGGCCTCTCTTCGATGGTCCAACAATTAAGGACCAGCGGAGTATACGAATCCCGCCTTACTGCTCCCTTGCTCGAAAATTACCAATTGGCAAGGTTTCTAACGGGCGCGTTTGCTAGAATGGAGCGCGCCGGCCAAAACTGGAGCGTGTGTAGCAAATGCCGGGCGCACGCGGGGATGAGCATGCACGTACTCGTGGTCGAGGATGACCGAAAGATTTCCGATTTTATCGTTCAGGGCCTCCGGCAGGAAGGCTATGCGGTCGATGCGGCGGACAACGGCATCGACGCCTTCCAGATGGCCATGGCGGATACCTATGACGCCGCCGTGGTGGATGTGATGCTACCGCGGATGAACGGGCTGGACCTGATACAGGACCTGCGACGGGAAAATAATCTAGTGCCCGTCCTCATTCTGAGCGCCCGAAATTCCGTAGATGATCGAATCAAGGGCCTGCAGGCCGGGGGCGACGACTACCTGGTGAAGCCCTTCTCTTTCGCCGAACTGATCGCGCGCCTTCAGGCACTCGTGCGTCGGGCGACGGCGACGGCGGAGCCCACAACACTGACGGTGGGGGATCTCAGTCTCGATCTCATCCGGCGCACCGCAACCCGTGCCGGCCAGGCGATCGACCTCCAGCCGCGAGAATTCGCGCTGCTGGAATACCTTGTCCGGAACCGGGGCAAGATTGTCTCGAAAACGATGATCATGGATCAGGTATGGGGCTATGACTTTGACCCCAGCACCAACGTGGTGGAGTCTCGCATCAGTCGGCTGCGCGACAAGCTGGACAGGGACTTTGAAACCCCCATGATCAGGACGATTCGCGGAGCGGGCTATGTCATCCGGACAGAAACGTAAGTTCACACATTCCCTTGCACTGCGACTGAGTCTTAACTACGCGGCCTGCTGTTGTCTATCCATGGTCGCCGTGCTTGCCGTGTGCTACCTCTTTCTTGAAGGGTCGCTCCGCAGTCGCATGGACTCCGATCTCGCCGAGGAAGTGGTGGAATACGCGGCCCTGCTTCAATCGCAAGATCTGCAGATTCTGGAGGATGTCTTGAAGCGGGAAGCCTTTTCCGAGGGAACCGATCAGGTATTTTTCAGGATTCTGGACAGCAATGGAAACGTGCTGATTTCGACCGATACGACCGCCTGGCATGGGCTCGCGGACGGCGGGACCCACCTCCAGGCCGCGCTCGCGGGGAAACCGGTTTTTGTAGATTACTATGACCAGGAACGGGACTTTCATGCCCGTCTGCTCTACGGTCTGGTCGGCGACAACATGATTCTCGAACAGGGGGAGTCGCAGGAAGGCAACCGGGCACTCTTGAGCCAGTTTCGACGGGTATTCACGATTGCGACACTGGCGTTCGTGTTCTGTTCGCTCCTGGCCGGCGCCTATATGGCCCGGAGCTCGCTGGCGGGCGTACAGCGCCTGACTCAGGCCGTGGTGGAGATAACCAAGGGGCGCTGGGACCACCGCGTTCCAACAAGCCTGCGCCACGATGAAATTGACGAGCTGGCGAGCGCCTTCAACACCATGGTGGACCGCATCCAGATGCTGTTTCGCGAACTGCGCGAGGTGACCGACGATATCGCCCACGATCTCCGGACCCCGCTCATGCGGATACGGGGAGAGGCGGAGATGGCGCTGGCCGAATCGGACCCGGACGCCATGGGCCACGAGCGCTGTGGAAGTGTGCTCGAAGAGTGCGATCGGATGCTGAGCCTGATTAACACCATGCTCGAGATTTCCCAGACCGAGGCGGGTTCGAAATCCATGGAGCGGGTCGAGGTTGACGTCGAGGCGGCCGTCGAGGATATCTGTGAACTCTTTCGCCCGGCGGCAGAGGACAAAGGGCTGAGTCTCCACTACGCGGCCGTGCCCGTACCGGCGGTCATCGGTGATCCGCAACGGCTGAAGCGGGCCATGGCACACCTGATCGACAACGCGATAAAGTACACAGCGTCAGGTGGGGAGGTGCGCGTGCACTGCGAACAGCGGCATGGCGAGGCGGTGGTAACCGTGACGGACAGCGGAATCGGCATTCCCGCCGCAGCCAAAGCAGAGGTATTCAGCCGCTTTTACCGGGTGGACGCCAGCCGCTCGGAGCCGGGCAATGGACTCGGATTGAGTCTGGCCCAGGCGATCATCCGAGCGCACGGCGGACAGATCGACGTGGAAAGCGATGAGGGGCGGGGGAGCACCTTCACGGTACGGATACCCCTGTCGACGCTTCACCGGTGATCGGCACTATTTCGATTACTGCGCCGGTGCGGACTGATCGAGCGCAGCAATCTCCCGCAGCCCTGCGATGAAGGCATCACTAATCGGAAAAGGTTCGCTGAACTCGCGGCGGACTGCTGTTCCATCGGACAGGACGACGACGGCATTCTTGTGGTAGTGATCGGGCCACTCGATGAAAACTGGCACAGGTGCGGTTTCTTCGCTCTTGGCCTTATCCCACGGGATATAGCGGGTTCGAGGTAGGACCCGTTCGGCACCATCAATCGTGACCTTGAGATCTTTGTCGCGTTCTTTCAAGTCGAGGGTCTTGTAGGCTTCAATAAACGCCATCGCCTCGGCTTCATTCCGAAGTTCCCATGGGATATAAACGAAACTGTCGTCATTAAAACCCTCTCGACCAAGGTCTCGATTCTTGTCGTTTCCCTGGCGGCGGACGTCGCTCCACTCACATTGCAGCCAGGATGAGTTCGGCAGGCACTCGGGGTAGAAACCTGCGGGGTCCATCATGAAGTTTCCCCGAGTGGCGCTGATTGGGGGCAGGAACCCGTCGCTTTGCTCGGCATAAACATCAAAGGCGTTGTGGACCATCCGGATGTCGTTCATACAACTGGCGATACGGGCCTGCTGACGCATTTCATAGAAACCGCGTGCTGCAAGGATGAAAAATATCACCGAGATCGTTATGGCTATACCAATGAGTCTTTTGCTTTGCTTGGACATGGTCGGGTTTTGCCTTGCATTCTGCTCGATCAATCCTCCATCTACGCCAACACATCCCCAATCACATGCCCGTGCACGTCCGTCAACCGCCGCTCCGCGCCGTTGTGGTAGAAGCTGAGCTGCTCGTGGCCGAGGCCGAGCAAGTGCAATATCGTCGCGTGGAAGTCGTAGATCGTGGCGACATTTTCCACGGCCTTGTAGCCGAATTCGTCGGTGGCGCCGTAGCTGAAGCCCTGCTTCACGCCCGCGCCGGTCATCCAGGTGGTGAAGCCGCTGGGGTTGTGATCGCGACCGCTGGCCCCCTTCTGGAAGGTGGGCATGCGGCCGAATTCCGTGGTCCAGACGATGAGGGTATCGTCAAGCAGACCGCGCGCGCGCATGTCTTTGATCATGCCGGCGGCCGGGCCGTCGAGGATGGGGGCGTGGATGTCGTATTGATCCTTTAGCGTCTTGTGGCCGTCCCAGTTGCCCACGCCCTCGCCCATGGCGTAGGCGCCGTTGAAGAGCTGGACGAAGCGCACGCCGCGCTCGATGAGTCGCCGCGCCAGGAGGCAGTTCTTGCCGAAGCCCGCCTTGAGCGGGTTGGTGTCGTCGATGCAATAGAGCTTGCGCGTTTCGGGACTTTCGTTGCCGAAATCGCTCATGGACGCGGCGCGGAGCTGCATCTTGGCCGCGAGCTCGTAGGACGAAATGCGCGCACTCAGCTCCGTGTCGCCGGGGAAGCGCTCCAGGTGTTTGTCGTTGAGGAATTTCAGAAAATCGCGCGTGGCCGCTTCGTCGCCGCTCTTGATGTTGGCGGGCGTGGCCAGATTGGGAATGGGCTTCTCCGCGTTGAAGGGGACGCCCTGAAACACGGCGGGGAGGAAGCCCGAGGCCCAGTTGTTCGGGCCGGTCTGGGGCACACCGCGGGGATCGGGAATGGCGACGAAGGCGGGCAGGTCGTTGGCCTCGCTGCCGAGGGCATAACTCACCCACGCGCCCATGCTGGGGAAACCTTCCAGCGTGAAACCCGTGCTCATTTGGTTTTCCGCCGGGCCATGGGTGTTGCTCTTGGCCGTCATGGAATGGATGAAGCAAAAGTCGTCGGCCATCTCCGCAAGGTTGGGCAGCAGGTCGGAGATCATTTTTCCCGATTGTCCGCGCGGGCGAAATTCCCAGTGGCTCTTGTTCAGGTTGCCCTGTTCGCCCTGAAAGGTGACGAGGTTTTCGTTGCCCGGCATCGGCTGACCGTGGCGCTTGATGAGTTCGGGCTTGTAGTCCCACGTGTCCAGATGAGAGCACGCGCCGGAGCAGAAGATTACCAGGACGTTCTTCGCGCGCGGTTGAAAGTGCGGGAGGCGCGGCGCAAGGGGGGCGGTGGGATTGAGTACGGGCCGAATTGGCGCGGTGGCCGCTGAGGCCGACAGCATGCCCTGCTCCGCAAGCAGCGCCGACAGCGCAATGCCGCCAAGGCCCGCGCCGGCGGACTGGAGAAAGCCGCGGCGGTTCAGAAGATGCTGGCCGTCGGGATAGATTTCACTGGGGGCCATTTTGTGGGTCATGGGTACGTCTCGCTCGCTTATACCTGAAGTTCACGGTTAGGGTAGCAGAATTGAAACGTGTGAGCGATATTTCGCCAGAGCCATGGTCGCCAGGAGATGGGGTTCTCACCATGAAGGCAAGAAGGTGGAGCTGGGCGGGGAGCGGAGAAGTTGCAGTTGATGTGGAGAGCCGTGTGAATGTTGTGAAGGCGGAACTTTGACGTGTGAGTGGGGCTGGTGGCGGGGCCAAATTGGGCTCGGACAGGAAGATCCAGGATCCTTTGTGGCGTGACTTCTACGTGGGGCGTGCGTTGTTGGATTACAAGTGTCCGACTACCAGGTCGCCTCGGACTTCTTCGAGGCGCACGTCTCGGATCTGGTTTTCGAGGTCGTGTTCGCATTTTGCGGCTACGCGGGTGTAGTTCTGGGTGTAGCCGGTCCAGTAGCCGTCCTGGGCTTGTTCGAAGAGGACCTGGTGGGTTTGACCGATCTGGTGTTCGAAGAACATGGTTGTTTTTTCGGCGCTGAGTTTTCTCAGGCGGGCGCCGCGTTCGTTGATTACCGGGCCGGGGACTTTGTCGGGGATGCGGACGGAGGCGGTGCCGCTACGTTCGGAGTATTTGAAGACGTGGGCGTAGAAGAGGGGGCTTTTCCAGAGGGTGTCGCAGGTGTCTTCAAAGTTGGCGTCGGTTTCGCCGGGGAAGCCGACGAGGATGTCGGTGCCGATGCCGATACCGGGGACGGCTTCGTGGGCCTGGAATATGAAGTCGAGGAATTCTTCGCGGGTGTATTTCCGGCGCATGGCGCGGAGGATGTCGTTGGACCCGGCCTGCATGGGGATGTGGAGGTAGGGCAGGAGGGCGTGGTCCGGGTCGTTCATGCGATCGAAGAGTTCGAGGGGGATGGTGGTGGGCTCGATGGAGCTGATGCGGATGCGGCGGAGGCCGTCGATGGTGTTGAGGGCGTCGACGATGTGGAGGATGTTGCGGTTTTCCAAATCGTAGGTGCCGATGTTGACGCCGGTGAGGATGATCTCTTTCGCGCCGCGCTCGACCAGGCTGCGGGCCTCGCTCAGGAGGTTGTCCCACTCGCGGGCGCGTGCGCGGCCCCGTGCGAAGGGGATGAGGCAGAAGGTGCACATGAAGTCGCAGCCGTCCTGCACTTTGAGGTTGGCGCGTCGGCTGAGGGGGCTGTCTTCGCCGCCGAAGTCGATGGAGAAGTCGTCGCGGTCGATACGATCGCGCACGATAAGGGCTTTTTCGTTCTTCCCGGCCTTGACGTAGTCCAGGACGTTCATCTTTTCCTGGTTGCCGATGATGAGGTCGACGCCGGGGATGGCGGCGAGGGTGCCCGCGCCCATCTGGGCGTAGCAGCCGATGACGGCGGTGTAGGCGCCGGGGTTATTGCGGATGAACTGGCGCACGAGCTTGCGGGATTTGGTGTCAGCCTCGTTCGTAACCGTGCAGGTGTTGACGATGGCGAGGTCGGCGGCTTCGCCAAAAGGCACGAGGGTGTAGCCGTCTTCCCGGAGTTTTTCTTCGAGGATCGCGGACTCGGACTGATTGAGGCGGCAGCCGAGGGTATGAACCGTTGCACGTTTCATAGGAATAGTGAATTCAGAATAGTGAATAGGGAATTTCGCATGGAGTGTCGGAAGTAATTGCAGGTAGCTATTGGTTGACGCTTTTCAGTTTTTGGTTCCCAGTTTACGGTCAATCGGAGAGAGGCGGATGTCGGCGTGCTAATTCACCATTCACCATTCGCTACTCTCAATTCACCCTTCCTCCACCTGATTGAGGATCCAGTTGGTGAGCAGCCTTACGCCGAAGCCGGTGGCGTGGTCGGTGCTCCAGTAGGGCGTGTTTTTTACGTCCCAGGCGGTGCCGGCGATGTCGAGGTGGGCCCAGGGGGTGTCTCCCACGAATTCCTTGAGAAAGGCCGCCGCGCTGATGGCGCCGCCTTCGCGGGGGCCGATGTTGCAGAGGTCGGCGTGAGTGCCTTCGATGAGTTTGCTGTAATCTTTCCAGAGGGGCATCTGCCAGAGGCGCTCGCCGGTGGCGTTGCCCGAGGCGATGAGCGAATCGGCCAGGGCCTGGTTGTTGGAGAAGAGTCCGGCGGCGCAATAGCCCAGGGCGACAACGCAGGCGCCGGTGAGGGTGGCGGCGTCGACCATGGCGGCGGGCTTGTATTTGTCCACGGTGTAGGCCATGGCGTCGGCCAGGATGAGGCGGCCTTCGGCGTCGGTGTTGTGCACCTCGATGGTCTTGCCGTTGTACGCCCGGACGATGTCGCCGGGGCGCTGGGCGGCGTCGCCGGACATGTTTTCCGCGGAGGGCACCACGGCGATGACGTTGATGGCGGGGCGGAGCTCGGCGATGGTCATGAAGGCGCAGAGGACGGCGGCGGCGCCGCACATGTCGTATTTCATTTCGTGCATGCCGGCGGCGGGCTTGATGCTGATCCCGCCGGTGTCGAAGGTGACGCCTTTGCCGACGATGGCGACGGTCTTGACGTCGTCGCTGTAGTGGTGCTCCAGGACGATGAGGCGCGGGGGCTGGGCGCTGCCCCGGGCGACGCCCAGGAGGGCGTTCATGCCCATCTGCTCCATTTCCTCAGGTCCGAAGATGGTGCACTTTGCTCCGGATTCCTTGGCGATGCCCTGGGCGAATTCGGCGAGGGCGACAGGGGTCATTTCATTGGGCGCGGTGTTGGCCAGGTGCCGGGCGCCGTTGGCGCTGAGGCAGGCGAGCACGCCGACCTGGAGGCTGGAGAGGAGGGGCGTGATCTGCACGCCTTTGTCGGTGATGATCGTGGCGGTCTGCACCTTCACCGGTGCGTCGGCCGGCTCGGGGGCCTTCTTGTAGACCGGGAAGTCGTATTGGCCGAGGACGAGGCCCTCCAGCAGGGGCAGGGGCGGCACGCTGGCGTGTCGGGCGATGTCGAAGTAAACATGGTTCACGCGGTGCTGCTTCAGGATATCGGCGGCCTTGCCGGCGGCGCGGCGGAGGGTTTCGTCTTCGAATTCCTCCTTCGGGCCGAGCCCGAGGACGAGGACGCCCTGGTAGGTGCTGCGGGGCGTGGGCAGGTAATAGCACTGCTGAGCCTTGCCATTGAAAACGCCCTTGTCCGCCAGGGTCTGGAGGAGCTCGTCGTCTTTCTCCGTGAGCAGGGCGCTGTCGAGGGGGAAGGCCTTCTCAAAAAGGGGCACGATCAGGCAGGATTCTTCTTCGACTACGGTGCAACTATCGAAGGGGACTACTTCTACGTTCATTTTGGGCCTCATAGTTATTGTGGCGCGCCGCAAGGCGCGGATTAATAGGACCGATTCAACGGATAGGACCGATTTTGCGTTTCCCGAAGGTCGGGTATTGTAGCAGGTTTGGTGGGTCAGGTGCCTGCTGGAATGATGGGCAGCACCACGTGGGAGGGGTAGGCCGAATCGTGCCGTATCGTTTGCGTCACGGTCTGGAATTCGGTGGCGAGGCCGATGTTGGGCAATGTTAAATGGGGGGGCTACGATATGCCGTCCCTTCGGGACTAAAACTGACACGTTCGCTTTACATACATGAGTCCGGTCCCCCTCGCTTGCGGGGGGGCAGGCGATCCATCACCTCCCGAATCTTGTCCAGATTCCGGTCCCCCCCGCTTGCGGGGGGGCAGGGGGGGTACGTTTCGAGGTTGTTCGTGGCTACCATTCCGAGCTTCCAAGCGCTGAAGTCCTATTCTCAAATCAGTTGCCTATTTGAAATCCCCGGACCCGTCTCGTAGACTGCGTTGAGTTTGGGCCGAGCATGTAGACAACAGGGGCTTCCCGCGCCAATCGGGCCTGGCTGGGGGACAGCGTTATTGAGGGAGAGGGAATCATGACCACCGAAGTCGATCATCCGTGCGCGCGCCGGGAACACATCGAAGCCTTTGCAACACGTTGGAAAGCCTCCGGGGCGGCGGAGCGGGCCAACTGCCAGCTCTTTCTGGCCGAACTCTGCGATATTCTCCACACGCCACGGCCCGAGCCCACCACGCCCCACGATGAGGCCAACGGCTACGTCTTCGAGCGGAGCGTGACCTTCAACAACGGCGACGGCACCACCAGTCCGGGCCGCATCGACCTCTACAAGCGCGGCTGCTTCGTCCTCGAGGCCAAGCAGGGCGCGGACAAGGGCGACGGCGTCGGGGTGCTCT
Source organism: Candidatus Hydrogenedentales bacterium (assembly GCA_041859365.1). Lineage (GTDB taxonomy): Bacteria > Hydrogenedentota > Hydrogenedentia > Hydrogenedentales > JAEUWI01 > JAEUWI01. The sequence continues at coordinate 4,815 of JBHEKR010000311.1, read as the reverse complement.
CCGCCGCAGGCAAGGCCAACCTGGCCAAGCGGCGCAAGGGCACCGCCACGCGCGATACGGCGGGCTGGGAAATGGCCATGATGATGGCGAAAGGTCAGGCGGAGAATTATGTGCGCGCCCTGCCCGCTGCCGAGGGTCGCCCGCCCTTCGTCGTGGTGGTCGATGTGGGCCTCCTGCTCAAGCGGGCTTTCTCGAAGCTCCTTAACGACCTGCGCGGGCAACCCCACGCCTTCAAAGTGACAGTGGAAGACCTGTGGCGCATACATCCATACCAGGAGTCCCCACATTGATCGAGCTTGGCGATTCTTCCGAACCCTTTGACCGGAACTGCGAAACTTATCGCAAGCTTGTCGAAGCGATAGCCGAGGGAGCGGTGCTTTTTGTCGGTGCGGGAAGCAGTTGCCGCCTTGGTTATCCAAATTGGGGGGCATTGTTGACACATCTTGCGGCATCGAGCAAACGTGTAGCTCCGGGAAAAGGGGCGGAAATTGACGCTTTCGAAAACTGGGATGGTCTGCTAAGAGCTGACAATTATCGATCGATTCTCGGGGAGAGCATCTATTTTGATGAGCTTCGTACGTTGTTTGCTCCGAGAATTCCGCCGCATGACGAGTTTCACGTAACGCTCGTTGAGATGCCGTTCAAACACGTTCTTACAACAAACTACGATTCCGTACTAGAGTCGGCGCATGCCGAAAGTCTCAGCGATTCGCCTGTTTCATTCGACATGGATGAATGGGAGCGACAATCTGAGTTTAGACAAAGCCATACAGACAGATTGGAGAATCGTCAATACTTGCACGTGCACGGTTCTATTCGAAGACCGGAGGGCATCGTGCTTTGCAAAGGAGATTTTGATTCTAGATACGAACACGAGAATCGCGCAATATCTCTCCTTACACAGATGCTTACCGTACAGCGCTTCGTTTTTGTCGGGTTTAGTCTAGACGACGAAGACCTTAAATACATTCTCCGGAGAGTATGCGCGAGCCTGAAGCTAATAAAGCCCAGGCATTTCGCTTTGCTGTCTCGACCCGAGACATCAGATATGGAGCGCAAAAAACGAGAAGAGCTCTCTCAAATTTACGGAATAGAGCCACTCTTTTATGAGAATTCGGCAGGAGACCACAAATCGCTAGAACCTTTGGTTCTTGCACTGTACGAAGATGTTCGAGCTAGCACAGAAGCGATGCGCAAGGACGAGATCAATCGTACTTTGCGAGGGCGGCCACAGCTCATGGAGTCTCTTCCGTGGAATGAGGCAGAATTTCGAGAAATTGCAGAACAGTATCTCCCGAGCTCGCTACGGACCACCGGATCCGTGACTCTGGAAGATGCTGGGGCGGGGGACGCGTCCGCCATTGACACGGAAATCGATGCGGCATTCAACTTAGTCAAATTAGGACAGCCGGATGCGGCAATTGGTGAATACGAAGCAATTCGGAACAGGCACGAATCACTGCTATCAAACAAGCATCGCTACAGAATCGACGCCAACATCGGCAATGCGCTCTATTCGGCGGGAAAGTTCGTTGATGCCTCCGAAATGTATCTCCGCTCTGTCGGATACTATCGTGACTCACGGGAGGCCCGAGCGATTGAAGTTCTTGGCAATCTACTTCAAGGAAATAGTCAGCGAGCACTGGAACTGGCAGAGGAACTATGTGAAAGTCACCCCGACTATGCCAGAGCACACGCATTTTGGGTCAAAGCTCAATCCAGCGATGTAGACTTCAAAACGATTGAAGCGAGAGTTCCCAAGGAACTTCTCCACGACGAAGAGTTGTTGTTTGGGATGAGCGATCTGGCTCGTCGGACGGGCAACGTTGTCGCACAATTGTTGTATGCTCGAAGAGCGGTCTCGGCATCGCCCGAATGGCCTGTCGCATTGTCGAATCTGGGTTGCGCCTTGTTGGCCTCGCATGGGAGTCGCGATATATTTGAGGTGGAGGAAGGTCTGCCCGCAGAGGACCTGGTACTGCTTTCGGAAGCTGAGATCTCTTTCACCAAAGCTATTGAGCTCACACCTGCCACAGATCCTTCTGGGCAACTTGCTGGGTTGTACTATAACCGTTCACTTGTGCGCCGACTTATGGGCCGCGCGGTGGGCGCGCGAACGGATCTCCATGAAGCGTTCAGGCGCACCCATGGAGATCCAACCATAGTCCGTGCCTATGCCACAGAGGCAGAAGTACCGAACGAGATCTCAGACGCTTTGACCGCACTGACGGCTCTTCCAAGTGACGTGTCTGATGAGTATGAGCACTTATTCGTGCACGCGGTCGTATTATCACGTCGTGGTCAATCTGATGATTTGGAGCAAGCACTGGCACTTGTCCGGCGATTGTCACTTCGGCTTACTGAGGTCGATCCCTCCTCAATGCGAAGCGATATAATCCGACTCGGCCTTCGCTTGCTTTTCCAAACGGATCGGAAATCCGAAGGGCCGGATTTTGTGAAAGGGCTTCCGGCGGATGCAATTCCTAAGGTCTTGATGTCCTTATACATGGGGCGAGCAGAGCTTTCAGCGGGCAGAGAAGAAGAGGCCGCGATTCACGTCCAAGAGGCGATACGACATCTGCACCATAACACGAAGCCTTACATTCGACGAGAAACAGCTCTACTCGCGCAAGACTGTAGACTTTACTCAGATGCATTTAGCATATGGGAGGCTTTACTTAGTCCCGAGTCGGTCGGTCCCGACACTCTGCACTTGGTAAGGTGTGCGTTTGTAGCTGGTGATTGGAAAACGCTACTCAAAGTTTGCGAGCGTGTCCGCGCAGCAGGTCGATACACCCGAGAGTATTTGGAGATTGAAGTCCAAGTCTTGGTCAATTCTCGCGAGAGGGGTCGTGCGCGTGCGCTGCTCCATGACTGGATGCTGCAACACCCGAACGACAAACTTATCCGGCTCCATCATTCCGCGCTCGCCTTGGAAGACGGGCTTATGCACCTCGCCGAGTTTGATGCGCACATGCTGCCGCCAGTGGAAGATTTCATAAATGCGGAACAAGGCGCGGTACTCGTGCATGTGTTGCTCCAGAGTCCATCACCCGAGCGGGCACTCAATGCCGCTTATGAACTGTATCGCCGCTTTCCTGAGCAAATCGCGGCGCATCGTTTGCTCCTTTTGTGTGTATTTGACCACGGCGGAACGAGGATAGAGATAGAGCAACCACAAGTTGTCGGCAGAAATACGGCGGTGTGTATCCGGCGGAAGGAGGGGGCCTCACGCTGGATTTACGTTGAGCATGGATTGGAACCGGCGGTGACACGAGAAGAATACGGCGAGTCACATCCTCTGATAACGACCGTTTGGGGGAGGAAGGGGGGAGATAGCTTTGAGTACATGGGGCATCAATACGAAATCATAAGTGTTGAGAACCGTATAATTCGCCGAGTACATGAAATCTGCGCTCGCGCTGAAGAGGATTTTCCCGATTCTCCGTTGGTTCGCATGTTTAGTCTTCCTACGGATCCCCCGGCTGACGTTACTATCGAGGATAAACTCGGGGAAGTGTTGCCGGAATTGAAGAGGCAGGAGGAGCAGAACGCGCAATTGGAATCTATGTACAGTAGCAACGAAATACCCTTGGCGAGTATTGCGACAATTCTAGGATATCCTTTGTTCGAACTCGTGCGCAATCGTGCGTCTTCAGCCAGTGGGACCCTGAAGAGCTTTGACGGCGACAAACGTAGATTGTCTAAGTCGTTAAGCTCCCTTCGTGAAGCGCGTACTGTGGTTCTAGACGCGACTGCACTGGCGGGGGCGTTAGTGCTCGGGTTGTTAGATGAACTGCCGCGATTCGGCCACAAGTTCTTGGTTCCGCGCGCTGTGGTCGACGAAATACAAAGGATGTCCCTTGATCTAGCCAATAGTCGTTCGCCAGATGGAAGGATGGGACTTGATCGTAGTCAGTTCTTTTTGATCGAAGTCTCGGCTGACCAACGTGTCTCAGAAGTCAAAGGCTTGGAGCGCGTGCTGCGATTTATCGAAGAGCACTGCGATGTCATTGATGGAGCGGCCACACTAGATTTTTCACCTGATTTGCGGAAGCAGTTGAAGAACGCTGTGGGCGACGCATCGATGGATGCGCTGGCGCTTGCCAAGCAGCAAGGTTGTGTACTCTGGACTGACGACTTTGGCCTTGGTGCCATCGCATCCGGACCTGAATTGGGTATTCAGAGTGTTTGGACACAGGCTGTGTTAATAGCGGCAAGGGACTCACATAAAATCTCGCATAATGAGTATGGGTACTACTTGGGGCAGTTGGTAGAAAGCGGGTACACGTTTGTAACCGTAACGGCAGCGGACATCACAAGTGTATTTACAAATGCAAATTGGAGTGCTGATACTTCACTCGGCTCGGCAATTATTCGACTGCTGAAAGACCAAGTGTTGATGGGGCCCAAAAATATGGGAATCATAGCAGTTGCGGTAGGGCTTATATGGAACGAGTGTCCTAAACGGCGACTCGCTCGCATTTGCATAGCAGGTATGCTCGACGGAATGGGACGCGAGCATAGTGGTCGGGAGTTAGCTGCATTGATCTATCGCGATGCCAATCTTCTCAAATCGCAGATCCCTGGCGTTCGTTCACTTAAGAAGATGCTTCGGTCATGGCGATCACGAGACGGTGTGTTTAGTCCGAAGGAGCGTAAACGTCGCGTGCGTGCGTATTCCGACGATTGCGGCCACCCATTCCGAAGGAAAGCGGCCAGTGATTCCGAGCGAAGGCGGCCACCGATTCCGAAGGAAGGCGGCCACGTTTCGGAGCGCAGCGACGCGGGTGGTTCAATTGTCTATGAGTTCAT